>NZ_JBFBGN010000029.1:0-62378 GCF_040684675.1 Streptomyces sp. NPDC089915
GCCCTTTCACCGTTTCCCGGGGCTCCGCCCCGGACCCCCGCGCCTCAAACGCCGGCGGGGCTATAAATAGCCCGCGCGGCGTTTGAGCGCACCGGGCGCGGAGCGTCCGGAAACGGGTCCGGGCAGCGCCCGGGGAACGGGCGAAGAGGGGGTCCCCCCGGACGGAGTCTGGGGGAGGGTAGGGGACCTCGGCCCGCGCAGCGGCACCCCGGGCGGTCAGCCGAACAACGACGCCTGGGCGGACTCGCGGGCCGCGAGCCTGGCACCCTCCAGGACCGCCGGGTCCCCCAGGGCCGTGGCCCGGACCTCGGTCGGAACGGGGCTCAGGGCCGCCAGCCGGCCGCCCACCCGGGACGCCAGGCCCGGACCTCCCGCCCGCCCCAGGCCCCCGCCGAGGACCACGCACCCTGGGTCCAGCACCGCGGCGACGGCCGCCGCCCCGAGGGCGAGCCGCTCGGCGACCGCCTCCAGGAAGGCCTCCCCGGCGGCCCCCGCGAGCGCCTCCTCCACGGGCCCGCCGAAGCCGTGCTCCACGGCCAGCGCGGCCACCGCCGCCCGCCCGGCCAGGGCGTGGAAACCTCCCCCGCAGTCGGTGGCGGAGGGCAGTCCGGCCGTACCGGGCACCGGCAGGAAGCCGATCTCCCCCGCCCCGCCGGACGCGCCCCGTCGCAGCCGCCCGTCGAGCACCACCGCGGCCCCGACCCCGGCGCCGAGCCACAGCAGTACGAAGGAGTCCACGTCCCGCGCGGCGCCGACCCGCTGCTCGGCCAGGGCCGCCAGGTTGGTCTCGTTCTCCACCACCACCTGGGCCGGCAGCCGCCGCTGGAGCGCGGCCACCAGGTCCCGGTGCCAGGCCGGCAGGCCGGAGGTGTCACGCAGTTCGCCGGAGGCCGGGGCGACCAGGCCGGGCGCGCCGACGACCACCGTGTGCAGCGCCTCCGCGCCGGCCTCCCGGGCCAGGGCCTCCAGCCGGTCCACGGCCTCGTCCACGGCGTCGACGGGGAGCTCCGCCCGGGCCAGCGGGCTGCCGAGCAGGTCGGTGACCACCGCCGTCGCGCTGTCGGTCCGGACGTCCAGGGCGGCCAGGTGGGCCCGGCGGGCCACGATCCCGTAGAGGCGGGCGTTGGGGCCGCGCCGCTGGGCGCCGGACTCCCCCACGACCTCGATCAGCCCGGCCGCGCCGAGCCGTTCGAGCAGGTCGGCGGTGGAGGGGCGGGAGAGTCCGGTGAGCTGCTTGAGCTGGGTCGCCGTCAGTGGCCCCTCCGCCTGGAGGAGTTCCAGCGCGAGGCGGTCGTTCATGGCCCGGGCCGTGCTCGGCGAGGCGGGCGAGGGCGCCGGGGCGGCGGGCGGAGCGGAAGCGGCCGGCGGAGCGGAAGCGGCGGGGGAGATCGCCTTCACAGGGGTCACGGAACCCATCCTAAGGAAAGGCCTTAATCATCAGGCAGGCTCCCTGATAGTTTTATCGCATGACGACCGTGACGGCCGGGGACCCCGGCACCGGCCCGGCGCGGCTGCGCCGCGCCCGCTTCGCGATAGCCGCCGTCTTCTGCGCCCACGGCGCCGTGACCGGCTCCTTCGCCACCCGCATCCCGTGGATCCAGGAGCACGCCCAGATCGGCGCGGGCACCCTGGGCCTGGCCCTCGCCTTCCCCGCGCTCGGAGCCGCCCTCGCCATGCCGCTGGCCGGGCGGGTCAACCACCGCTTCGGCGCCCGCGCCGCACTGCGCGGGCTGCTGTCGCTGTGGACCCTGTCCCTCGTCCTGCCGGGCCTCGCCCCCAACCTGGTGACCCTGTGCTGCGCCCTCTTCGCCTACGGGGCCGCCGCCGGGATGTCGGACGTGGCCATGAACGCGCTCGGGGTGGAGACCGAGAACCGGCTCGGCCGCTCGATCATGTCCTCGCTGCACGGCATGTGGAGCGTGGGCGCCCTGATCGGTTCGGCCGCCGGGACCGTCGCCGCGCACACCGGGACGGACGCCCGGGTGCACCACCTGATCGCCGCCCTGGCCCTGACGGCGGCCGGGCTGGTCGCCGTGCGCGGGGTGCTGGACCTGCGCAGCGAGCCGGAGGAGGAGGCCCCGCCGCGGTTCGCCAGGCCTCCGAAGGCGGCCGTGCTGATCGGGGCCGTCGGGTTCTGCGCGGTGTTCGCCGAGGGCGCGAGCCTGGACTGGTCGGCGGTGTTCCTGCGGGACGTGCTGGGCACCGAGGCCGGCACGGCGGCCGCCTCCACCACCGCGTTCGCGCTGACCATGGCGGTGGCCCGGCTGGCCGGGGACCGGATCGTGGACCGGTTCGGGGCGGTGCGCACGGTGCGGGCGGGCGGAGCGCTGGCCACGGCGGGCGGGCTGCTCGTGGTGACGGTGCGCCAGCCGGCGGCGGCCATGGCCGGGTTCGGGATGATCGGGCTGGGCATCGCGGTGGTCGTGCCGCTGGCCTTCGCGGCGGCGGCGCGCAGCGGGCCCGCCCCGGCGCAGGCGATCGCGGGGGTCGCGACGATCACGTACACCTCGGGGCTGATCGCCCCGTCGGCGATCGGGGCGGTGGCGGACGCGACCTCGCTGGTGGTGTCGTTCGGCCTGGTGACGCTGCTGGCGTGCGCGCTGGTCGCGGGGGCGGCGGTACTGCGGCCGAAGCCCGGGCCGACGGGCGGCGCGCACGCCGCCAACCGGGACGAAACCGCTGCTATCCGGCCGTAATATATCGCTGGCCGCCCTGCGGTCATGATCCTTGACCTCTCGGCGGAACGGAAGTGGTGGAACATGGGCTTCGGCCTGCGCTGGACCCTGCACGGAGACGGGCGGACCCCCGCCCCCGGTGCGGTGGTCCGGCCGGACGAGCGGCTGTCGTGGCCGCGCACCGCCGGGCTCGGCGCCCAGCACGTGGTCGCGATGTTCGGGGCGAGCTTCGTCTCCCCGGTCCTCATGGGCCTGGATCCGAACCTGGCCATCATGATGTCCGGCATCGCCACCGCCGTCTTCCTGCTCGCGACGCGCGGGCGGGTCCCCTCGTACCTGGGCTGTTCGCTCTCCTTCGTGGGCGTGGCGGCGGCGATCCGGGCCGGCGGCGGGGACAGCGCGGTGGTCACGGGCGCGGTGTTCGTGGTCGGCGCGGCGCTGTTCCTGGCGGGTCTGGCCGTACAGCGGTTCGGGGCGCGGATCATCCACGCGGCGATGCCGCCCGTGGTGACGGGCGCGGTCGTGATGCTGATCGGGTTCAACCTGGCGCCGGTGACGGCGGCCACGTACTGGCCGCAGGACCAGTGGACGGCGCTGCTGACGATGCTGTTCACCGGGCTGGCCGTGGTGTGCCTGCGCGGCTTCTGGTCGCGGATCGCGATCTTCCTGGGCCTGGTGTTCGGGTACGGGATCTCGTGGGTCTTCGACATGGTCTTCGGCAAGATCCACTCCCCGGCGGGCGGGACCGAGGCCGTGGACCACTGGCGGCTCGACCTGTCGGGCGTGGGCAGGGCCGACTGGATCGGGCTGCCGTCCCTGCACGGGCCCTCCTTCGAGTGGTCGGCGATCCTGATCGCCCTGCCGGTGGTCATCGCGCTGATCGCCGAGAACGCCGGACACATCAAGGCGGTCGGCGAGATGACGGGCGACGCGCTCGACGACAAGCTCGGCACGGCGATCGCGGCCGACGGCGCCGCGTCCATGCTCTCCACGGCGGTGGGCGGCCCGCCGAACACCACGTACTCCGAGAACATCGGCGTCATGGCCGCCACCCGGGTCTACTCCACGGCGGCCTACTGGGCGGCCGCCGGCTTCGCGCTGCTCTTCGGGCTGTGCCCGAAGTTCGGCGCGGTCGTCGCCGCGATCCCCGGCGGGGTGCTGGGCGGCATCACCGTGATCCTGTACGGCATGATCGGCCTGCTCGGCGCGCAGATCTGGCTGAACGGCCGGGTGGACCTGCGCAATCCGCTGAACCTGGTCCCGGCCGCCGCCGGCATCATCATCGGCGTCGGCGGCGTCAAGCTGCACTTCAGCGACAGCTTCGAGCTGGGCGGCATCGCGCTCGGCACGATCGTGGTGATCACCGGATACCACGCGCTGCGCTACTTCGCGCCGGAGCACCTCAAGCGGCAGGAGCCGCTGCTGGACTCGGGGACCTCGGCGTACGACGGCTCCGCCGCCGAGGAGCCCGGGGACAAGCGGGGTTGACGGCGTTTCGCCCGAACCGGCGAAGCCTACGGCCAAGTTCCCCGCGCCGGGCGCCCGGGCTGTGACGCTGTCCTCCATGGAAGCGGTACTCGCGCGGATGCGCGTCCTCGACGAGCGGCTGCCGGCGCAGGACGGCGTCGCCGTCTTCAACCGGGTGTACCTGACCGTGACGCAGAGCCTGCACGAGCGGATCGAGCACGGGGACTTCCCCCGGCCCCGGCGGGCCGAGACGCTGAGCGTGCGGTTCGCCGAGCGGTACCTGACGGCGGTGGAGTCGGACCGGGCGCCGGCCTGCTGGCGCCCGCTCCTGCAGTACCGCCGCCACCCGGGGGTGCGCCCGCTCCAGCACGCGCTGGCCGGGATCAACGCCCACATCGGGCACGACCTGGCCCTGGCGGTGGTGTCCACCTGCCGGACGCTGGACTGCGCCCCCGCGGCCCTGGAGGCCGACTTCCACCGGGTCGGCGACACCCTGGTCTCCCTGGAGGAACGCATCCGGGAGGACCTGATGCCGGGCCCGGACCTGCTGGAGATCGCCGACCCCCTGACGCACCTGCTGGGCTCCTGGAGCCTGGAGCGCGCCCGCGCGGGCGCCTGGGCGGCGGCCCGCCTCCTGTGGACCCTGCGCCGCTCCCCCGACCTGGCGGAGGAGTTCGAGGAGTCCCTGGACGCGGGCGTCGGCCTGGTCGGCCGCTGCCTGCTGACCCCCGTCCGGGCATGAGAACGGGCCGCCGCCGCGTGCGTGACGCGGGGGCGGCCCGTGGTCCTGGGTGCCGGGGAGGATCAGTCCTCGGGGAGTTCGACCGGGGCGATCTCGTCGTAGACGTCGCCCGGGCCCGGGTTCGTGGTGTCCGTGGAGCCGCCGAGGTGGTGCATGACGCCCCAGACCGCGTTCAGGGCGGTCTGGACGGCGCCCTCGGCCCAGCCGGCCGTCCAGGAGATGTCGTCGCCCGCGAGGAAGATGCCGCGCTTGTCCTCGGGGAGGCCGTCCTGCATGAAGTGCGTGAACAGGCGGCGCTGGTAGCGGTAGTGGCCCGGCAGGTTCGCCTTGAACGCGCCCATGAAGTAGGGCTCGTCCTCCCAGGACACGGTGACCGGGTTGCCGATGATGTGGCGGCGGATGTCGACCTTGGGGTAGATCTCGCCGAGGGACTTCAGCATGACCTCCATCCGCTCGTTCGCGGACAGCGGCAGCCACTTCAGGCTGTCGTCGCACCACGTGTACGAGAGGCAGATGACGGCGGGCTTGTCCGGGCCGTTGTCCAGCAGGTAGGTGCCGCGGGTCATGCGGTCCGTGAGCGTCATCGACATGACGTCGCGGCCGGTCTCCTCGTCCTTGTCCAGCCAGAACGGGCGGTCCACGGGGATGAAGAGCTTCGAGCTCTCCATGTAGTGGGTGCGCTCGATCGCCGTCCAGTGGTCGATCGGGAACAGCGAGTCGTCGCACGCGATCTTGGACAGGAGCATCCAGGACTGCGCGGTGAAGATCGCGGCGCGGTAGGTGCGGATGTCGCCCGAGGAGTCGGTGACCGTGATGCGGTTGCCGGCCGTGCGGTGCAGGCGGGTGACGGCCGGGCGCGGGGTCCCGTCGTGCAGGGTGGAGAGGGAGGTGCCCTGGGCCCAGTGGACGATCTTCTCGGGCTCGCGCTCCCACAGGCGCACCGGCAGCTGCTGCGAGCCGCCGACGATGCCGCGGTGGTGGTCGTCGGCCTCGGTGTAGACGACGCGCAGGATCTCCAGGATGGAGTTCGGGAAGTCGGTGTCCCAGCCGCCCGTGCCGAAGCCGACCTGGCCGAAGATCTCGCGCTTGCGGAAGGACTTGAAGGCCTCCGACTTGCAGAGGAACCCGTAGAAGGTCTCGTCGTCGAGCTTCTCGACGAGCTTGGCCCAGATCTCGCGGATGCGCGGGACGTCCCGCTCGCGCATCGCGCGGTTCATGTCGGAGAAGTCGGCGCCCTCGTCGAGGCAGGCGTTCCACGCGTCGGCGACGTCGCGGTAGATCTGCGGGAGGTCGGCGATGGTCTCGGCGTAGTGCGTCTCGCCCTTGAGGTCGACGACCGTGGAGGGGGTGGCCTCGGCGAGCGGGTTCGGGAAGGGCTCGGTGACCAGGCCGACGAGGTCGATGTAGTGCTGCAGGGCCGTGGAGGAGGGCGGGAAGCGCATGGCGCCCATCTCCGCGGTGAGGCCCTCGGTCTCGGCGCCCTCGAAGCCGACGGTGCGCAGCCGGCCGCCGATCTGGTCGGCTTCGTAGACGACGGGCTTGAGGCCCATCTTCATCAGCTCGTAGGCGGAGATGATGCCGGACAGGCCGCCGCCGATGACGGCGACCTCGGTGCCGTGCTCGGTCGCCGGTATCTGGCCCAGGCCCGCCGGGTGGGCGAGGAAGTCGTCGTACGCGTACGGGAAGTCCGGGCCGAACATGGTGATCGGGGGGAGCTGTCCGTCGCCGTGCGGGACGGCGGTGGTGGGCACCGTGGACGTCATGGGGGTACGTCTCCTTGCGGCAGAGCAGGCGGGGCTGGGGCGGGGTGGTGCGGGGAGGGGCGGGCGGGCCTCAGACGAGGGAGGCGTACAGCCCGGGGCGCCGGTCGCGCAGGTACGGGTTGGTCTCGCGCGAGGCGCGCAGCAGCTCGGGGTCGACCTCGCCCTGGACCATCTCCTCGCCGCGGCCGGCGCGGGTGCGGGTGACCCCGTCCGGGCTGGCGAGGCAGCTGAGGCCGACGAACTCGAACTCGCCCTCGGGGCCGGTCCGGTTGACGTACGCGATGTACATCTGGTTCTCGAAGGCCCGTACCGGGACCAGCTGTTCGGCGACGAACTGGAACGGGTGCATCTGCGCGGTCGGGACCAGGAGGAGGTCGGTCCCGGCGAGCGCGTGCGCCCGTACGTTCTCGGGGAACTCCACGTCGTAGCAGATCATGATGCCGACGCGGAGGCCGTTCAGGTCGGCCTGGACGACGGGGACGTCGCCGGGGGTGAAGGCCTCCTGCTCGAAGCAGCCGAACAGGTGGGTCTTGCGGTAGTTCGCCAGCCGGGTCCCGTCGGGGCCGACGAGCTGGGCCGAGTTGTAGACGGTGTCGCCGTCGCGCTCGGGGTAGCCGTACAGGACGGCGATCCCGTGGCGGCGGGCGATGCCCCCGATGGCGTGGGCGGACTCGCCGTCGGCCGGCTCGGCCAGGCCCGCGATGTCCCCGGTCTCCAGCGCGTAGCCGGTCAGGTACATCTCGGAGGTCACGAGGAGCCCGGCCCCGCCCTGTGCGGCGCGCGCCGCGGCCTCGTCGAGCCGCTTCAGGTTCTCGGCGGTGTCGCCGAGCCGTCCGGAGCTCTGGAGGAGTGCGGTGCGCAGCGGGGGCATGGGCGAACCTCTGTGACAGGTGGGGTGGGGGTCGTAAAACGGTACGTTCTGGCGTTCGACCGGGACAAGCCGTCAGCGTTGCGCTGGGCTCATCGATTCGTTGCGCGTTCCGGCCCCGGTGCGGCGATTCGTTGCGCGGGGCCTTCCGTCGGCCGGAGCGGGGCGGACGGCAGGTGTCCCCGTAAATCCGCTGCTCCCGGGGTCCGCGGGGGCGTACCCTGCCGCCGTCGCCGCCGTCCGGTGCCGCCGCGCGGGCTTCCCGGGGCGGCCACCCCCAGGGAAGGATCCCGCACCGCATGTCCACCGAGAACCCCGCCGCCCCGCTGGACAACCCGGTCTGGGCCGCGCTGACCGGTCCGCACCGGGCCTTCGCCGAGTACTCCGGGCGCGGGGCCGCCCGCTACCTCCCGGCGGCGAACCCGTTCGCCGCCGTCGCCGACCCGGCCGATCCGGCCGCCTGGGCGGACCTGGCCGCGCTGGTGGGGCCGGGCCGGGAGGTCTGGCTGACCGGTCTGCCGACCCCGCCGGCGGACTGGGGGACCGTACGCGTCATCCCGGGCGTACAGCTGGACGGGCGGGGGGTGCGGGCCGAGGGCTCGCCGGAGGCGGTCGCGCTGGGGCCGGCCGACGTGGCGGAGATGACGGCGCTGGTGGAGCTGACCGAGCCGGGCCCCTTCCTGCCGCGCACCATCGAGCTGGGCAGCTACCTGGGGATCCGCCGGGAGGGGCGGCTGGTGGCGATGGCCGGGGAGCGGATGCGGCCGCCCGGCTGGACGGAGATCAGCGCGGTGTGCACCCATCCGGACCACCGCGGGCAGGGGCTGGCCGCGCTGCTGGTGCGGGCGGTGGCGGCCGGTATCCGCGAGCGCGGGGATGTCCCGTTCCTGCACGCGGCCGCCGACAACACCAACGCGATCCGGCTGTACGAGTCGATGGGCTTCGTCCTGCGCCGGGAGCCGGTCTTCATCGGGCTGCGCACGCCCGGGACCCCGGACGGCCGGCCGTAGCCCGCTCCACCGCCCGGTTCCCGGTTTAACACGGGGTTCATTGAGTGCCGCCCGGGCCTCCCGTAGCGTCGGCGGAGACGGGAGCCCGGGCCGGGGACCTGCCGGCCACCGCGATGAACACGCAGATCAGCGGCCGTCAGACCGCCGGACCGGCTCCCGTCCCCGTGGCCGCGCTCCGCTCCGCCCAGGCGCGGGCGAACAGCTCGTGCGGCGGGACGGGCGCCAGCAGGCGCAGCAGCGGCAGGTGGAGGTTCGCGCCCGAGGCGGACGCCACGTGTGCGGCGAGCTTCGCGGTCTCCACGGGCAGGTGCGGGGCCTTGGCCTGCGTCCACGGGCCGGGGACGAACAGGGTCCGGCCCGCGCGGGCCCGCTTGTCGGCCACCACGGCGCCGGTGGCCAGCAGCTCCGCCTGGGCGGCCTTGTGCCGGGCGGGGCTCCAGCCGTTCCAGCGGCGGACGGCCCGGTCGGTGGGGCGGGCGAGGGCCAGCAGCTGGAGGTGGAGGGCGGCCGCGTCCGTACCGGTCCCGAGGGCGGCGGCGACCTCGGCGGTCAGCTCCGGGGCGCTCAGGGCCGGGTTCGCCTCGTAGCCGCCCTCGGGCACCGGGGTGGTGGCGGCTCGGGCGGCCAGCCGGGCGAGGCCGGCGTGGAGCTCCCGGTGCCGGCGCAGGACGGTCAGCAGGTAGCCCTGCCGGACGGTGGCAGAGATCCGCTCGGCCCGCGCCATCCGCTCCGGGTCGGTGAGGGCGGCGGCCCGCAGGAAGGCGTCTCCACGGGGTACGGCCACCACGAACAGCCCGTCGTCGAGGAGCGTGGAGGTGCCGGTGGCGGCCTCCCACAACGGCTCCGGGCAGGGCAGCGCGGGCCCTTCGTACGGGACGAACCGCGGGTCGTCCTTCGCGATGCCGGCCAGCTCCTTGAAGAAGGTCCCCAGGGGGATGAGCGCGCCCGGGCCGTCCAGGTGGTCCCGCAGCCGCCCGTACAGGGCCAGGGCGCCCGCGGCTCCGGCGTCGCCGACGGGCCGTTCCGTCAGGGCCCAGGCGATCACGGAGGCGGCGGTGTGGTGGGCGGGCTCGGAGTGGAGGGCGGAGCCGGTGGCGCCGTCCGGCCGGGTGTGGTGGAGGTCGACGCCCCCGATGCGGTTGCCGACGAGGACGAGGCCCTCCTCGCCGAAGGGCGCCCCCTCGGGGGTCCGGCCGGCGGGCAGGGCCCGGGCCCAGGGCAGGGGCAGGCCCAGATCGGCCTCCAGGGCCGCGGCCAGCCCCTCGTCCACCTGCTCCTCGGCGCCCAGCAGGCCGGTCCACACGGCGGCCATCCGCTCGGCGGCCCGGACGGTCCCGCCCGGCTCCCACAGGTCGGCCACGTCCTGCGGCAGGCCGGCGGCGAGGACCGCGCAGCGTCCCGCGTCGCCCAGCTTCCAGGACAGCTCCCCGTACTCCGCGGCGAGGGACTTGTCGGCCTGGAACGGCGCCGAGGCCAGCAGCTTGAGCTGCTCCCGGTGGTCCTCGCGGGCCGGGAACCCGGCGAGGACCAGGCCCGCCACGGGCCCCCGGACCCCGGTCAGCCGGGTGAAGGCCTCGCGGGCGGCGGGCTCCGCGGGCAGCGGGCCCCGCTCGGCGAGCAGCTCCAGCAGCCGGGGCAGGCGTACGGAGTCCTCGTCCTCGACGGTGGTGGTCACGCACTCCTCGGCGCCCTCGGGGGCGGGGTCGGCGGCCCGCTGGAGGAACGGGGCCCGTCCGTCGCGGAGGGGCCCGCGGACCAGGGCGTGCCCGGCGCCGCGGAGGGCGGCGAGCGCATCCTCCCCGGCCCGGCCGGTGCGCCAGGTGCCGCCCGCCTCGGCGAAGGGCTGCCCGCTCCAGGTGTCCAGCAGTGCGGCCAGTGCCGTCCGCTGTTCGTCGGGGGTGGTCGCGGCGGCGGCCCGCCAAGCGACGGCGCCGATCCGGCCGAGCAGCGGCTCCCAGGGCTCGGGGGCGGCGGGCCGGGCCAGCAGGCGGGCCTCGTCGTCGATCTCGCCGCGCAGGTGGCGCCCGTCGGCGGCGACGGCGGTCAGCATCGCGGGCTGCCGGGCGAGCGGGGGCGCGTCGTGGTTGGGGGGGCGGTGGGGCAGCAGTGGGTAGAGGGCGGGGGCGAGCACGGAGTCGGGCACCTCGGTGCGCAGCGAGACGACCGGTGCGGCCCGCATCACGGCGACCCGGCGGGCCAGTTCGCGCAGCCGGCGCAGCACGTCGGCGGCGAGCCGGGCGGCCCGGTCGACCCCGGCGGCGATGTGCGGTTCGAGTCCGGCGGGCAGGGCGGGGGCCGGGTCCGCGGCGAGGGCGGCGTCGAGCAGGGCGTGGACGGTGGTGTCGTCGACGGCGCGCAGCGCCTTGGAGGAGGCTGGGCAGCGCGGGGTGAGGAAGTGCCAGAAGGCGGGCGGCGGGACCGGGCCGGCGCCTTCGCCGAAGCCGGGGGTGCGGCGCCGGTCGGAGCCGGGGAAGCCGTGCACCTGCCACAGGAGGGAGTTGTCCTCGGCGGCGTGGCAGCGGATGGCCTCGGCGCCGACGAGCACCCCGTCCTCGCCGCCCTCGGGCATCCGTACGACGGCCCAGGGCGCGCGCCCCCAGCGGCGGCTGCGGTAGGAGGCGCGGCGGCCGTCGGCGCCCTCCAGGACGAACGAGGTGGGCGAGGGCCCGGCGTAGGGGGTGTGGTGGAAGACCCGGAACCCGACGAGCCGGCCGTCCTGGCCGAGCGGGGAGGCGGGGGCGCCCTCGGGGAGGGCGGCGAGTGTCTGGCAGCGGGAGGAGAAGCGCCGCGTGCCGGGCGGGAGCTCGGCGGAGGCGTGGAACTCCGGGGGCGTCGGGTCGGCGAGCACCCCGCCGGTCTCCGGGTCGACGCGGGTCAGGGCCTGCCCCTGCCTCCGGCCGACGCCGCCGGCGCTCCAGTAGCGCCGGCCGTCGCTCATCTGGACGTCGTAGGCGCCGATCCCCTCGCGACCACCGGGCCGCAGGACGGATCCGCCCTCGTGGCGGCCGCCGCCGTCCGGGGTCTGGAAGTGGTAGCCGAGGTCGCCGCCGCCGTCGTAGCGGCGCAGGCCGAGCTGCTGCTCGGGCTCGAAGACGTCCTCGGGGCGGTCGGCCCAGAAGGCCCGGTCGCCGAAGGAGGCCTTGGGGGTGGTGCCGAAGCCGACCAGGAAGGCGCCGCCGACGTAGTGCACGGTGTGCGCGGTCGCTTCCTCGGGGAGGCGGAAGGAGCAGGAGGCGCGGGGGCCCGCGTGGTCGACGGTGACGGCCCGGTCGGGGCCGTAGACGGTCAGCAGGGGCCAGGTGCAGGTGACCCCGGTGACCGCGGCGGGGCCGCCGAGGCCGGCGACGGCCTCTTCGAGGGCGGGCCAGCCGTGTTCCTCGGGCAGTCCGGCGCGCAGGGCGCGGGCGAGCGGGCCGGTCAGGTCGGGTTCGGCCAGGGCCTCGTCGATGCCGTCGAGGGCTCGGGCGGTGGGCCGGTCGAGGAGGCCGGCGAGTTCGTCGACGGCCTCGTCGGCGGCGGCGAGGCCGCCGCCGCGCAGGGCGCCGAGCAGGGTCTCGACGCGGGCGTGCACCTCGGCGGCGATGCCGGCGTTGTGCGGGAGGCGGCTGATGGCGGTGCCGGAGCCGCGCAGTCCGGCGTGGACGGTGCCCTCCAGGCGGGGGCCGAAGACGGGGTCGGCGGCGAGGGCCTTGAGGTCGCGGGTCGAGCGTCCGTCCCAGAAGACCAGTTCCACGGCGGGGCCGGGGTCCTCGACGGCGATGCCTTCGGCGAGGCAGGCGTCGAGGAGGTCGGCGTCCAGTCCCCGGTAGGTGTAGCGGTCCTCGTGCAGCCGCAGCGGGCTGTCGCAGGCGCGCAGCCGGGGGGCGAAGAGGGCGAGGAGCTCGAAGAGCTCGGCGGGCATGGGCTGGCGCATGACGCCGCCGCCGGAGCGGCCGTGGGCGTAGCGGCCGGCGTACCGGGAGAACCATTCGGCGGGGCCGCCCTCGGGGACGATCCGGCCGGCCGCCGCGGCGTCGGCGGCTCCGCAGCCGAGGAGGAGGCGCAGCCAGGAGGAGGCGTCGCCGCGGCTCTCGGGGAAGAGGTCGAGGAGCGCGAGGGCGGTGTCGTCGGCCGGGGGGTGGGCGGCCAGCAGCGGGGTGGCGGCGTCCAGCAGCCGGTCGGGGACCTCCTTGTGCCGGGACGCGGCCAGGACGAGGCCCAGGACGCGGGCCTCCTCGGCGGCTCCGAGCCCCGCGGCCCGGGCGGAGAGCCGGACGCGGCGGGCCAGGTCGGCGGGGGGCTCGCCGGGCGAGGCGGCCCAGGCCCGCAGGACCCGTACGTACTCCTCGTGGGCGGCGGCGGGCTCCAGGGCGGTGGCCAGCCAGGCCTGGTGGCCGCTGAGCGCGGCGCCGGGCAGTGCTCCGGCGCGGGCGAAGAGGAGCAGGTTGGCTCGGTGCCAGTCGGGGTCGACGGGCAGGGTGTGGTCGCGCTCGGCCTTGCGCGCCAGGGTGTAGGCGCGGGCGGCGGAGCGCAGGTGCCAGGCGATGAGCTTGTGGCCGACGGTGTCCCAGAACCAGGGCAGGTGGGCCGGCTCCACTCCCCGTACGAGCCGCTCCAGGCCGTCCACGTAGCGGCCGGGCTTCTCGTAGGCGCGGTGGATCGTGCTGAGGGCCTCGTCGAGCAGCGCGACGGCGGCCGGCGCGGAGCCGGGGTCGTGCGCGCGGGCCCAGTCGGTGTAGGCGGTCGAGAGGTGCGGGTCGGCCGGTACCTGGATCTGGATCTTCATGGGGCCGATGGTGCCAGGCGCCTCCGACAGCCGCGGCGGCCGTGTCCGCGCGGGGACGGCGACGCCCCCGCCGGATGGTCCGGCGGGGGCGTCGGTGCGCGAACGTGTTACGCGGGTGCTCCCGAGGTGAAGCGGCGCAGCAGGGGCGACAGGACGAGGACGGACTTGGTCCGCTCCACGAAGGGTTCGCCCGCGATGCGCTCCAGGACCCGCTCGAAGTGGCGCATGTCGGAGGCGAAGACCTGGACGAGGGCGTCCGCGTCGCCGGTGACGGTCGACGCGGACACCACCTCGGGGTACCGCTCCAGCCCCCGCCGGATGTCGTCCGGCGAGGTGTTGTGGCGGCAGTAGATCTCGATGAAGCCCTCGGTCTCCCAGCCCATGGCCGCCGGGTCCACGCGGACGGTGAACCCGGTGATGGCGCCTTCGGCGCGGAGCCGGTCGACGCGCCGCTTGACGGCGGGGGCGGAGAGGCCGACCTCGGAGCCGATGTCCGCGTAGGAGCGGCGGGCGTCCTCGGCGAGGGCGTGCACGATGCGTTCGTCGAGATCGTTCAGTCGCACTGCGGATGGATCACTTCTCTGCTGTGGCCACTTCTTCTTCCGTTTCGGTGGCCAGACGGGAGCGGCGGATGCCGTAGGTGAAGTAGACCACGAGGCCGACGACCATCCAGCCACCGAAGACCTGCCACGTGGCGGCATCCAGGCTGAACATCATGTATCCGCAGGCGAGGAAGCCGAGGATCGGCGTGACCGGGAAGAGGGCCACCTTGAAGGTGCGCGGCATGTCCGGGCGCTTCACGCGCAGGATGATCACGGCGACGTTGACCAGACCGAAGGCGAAGAGGGTGCCGATGCTGGTGGCGTCGGCGAGCTTGCCGAGCGGGATGAAGGCCGCGAGGACGCCGCAGAAGAGGGAGACGATGACCACGTTGGCGCGGGGGGCGCCGGTCTTCTCGTCGACCTTGGCGAAGACCTTGGGAACGAGGCCGTCGCGGGACATCGCGAAGAGGATGCGGGTCTGGCCGTAGAGGACGGCGAAGACGACGGAGAAGATCGCGACGATGGCGCCGGCGGCGAGGACGACGCCCCAGACGCTGGTGCCGGTGACGTCCGTCATGATCTGGGCCAGCGCGGCCTCGGTGCCCTCGAAGTCCTTCCACGGCATGGCGCCGACGGCGACGAAGGCGACGAGGACGTAGAGGACGGTGACGATGCCCAGCGAGAGCATGATCGCGCGGGGGAGGTCCTTCTTCGGGTTCTTGGCTTCCTCACCGGCGGTGGAGGCCGCGTCGAAGCCGATGTAGGAGAAGAAGAGGGTGGAGGCGGCGGCGCTGATGCCGGTGACGCCGAGCGGGGCGAGGGGGGTGTAGTTGCCGGCCTTGATGCCCATGATGCCGATGCCGATGAAGAGGATCAGCGTGACGATCTTCACCGCGACCATGATCGAGTTGACCGTGGCGCTCTCCTTGGCGCCGCGCATCAGGAAGACCATGGAGAGCAGGACGACGACCAGCGCGGGCAGGTTGATGAACCCGCCGCCGTCACCGTACGGCTGGGAGATCGCCCCCGGAATGGTGACCCCGATGGTCCCGTCGAGGAACTCGTTGAGGTACTGGCCCCAGCCGACGGCCACGGCGGCCACGGAGACGGCGTACTCCAGGACCAGGCACCAGCCGCAGATCCAGGCTATGAGCTCGCCCATGGTGGCGTACGTGTAGGAGTACGAGGAGCCGGAGACCGGGACGGAGCCGGCCAGCTCGGCGTAGGAGAGGGCCGAGAACAGGGCGGTCAGGCCCGCGAGGATGAAGGAGATCGTCACGGCGGGGCCGGCCTTGGGGGCGGCGGTGCCGAGGACGACGAAGATGCCGGTGCCCAGGGTGGCGCCGATGCTGATCATGGTCAGCTGCCACATGGTGAGCGAGCGGCGCAGCGTACCGCCCTCGCCCTGCCCGCCCTCGGAGATGAGCCGCTCGACCGGCTTGCGCCGCATGAGCGGGTTCACGGGCTTGCGCGTCTCCTGGGAGAGCGGGGGTGCCTGGCCCTGATCGAGCACGAGGGGACTCCTTTGACACTGCGGGATGGGGACGGGTTCAGGCGTCGACCGCAGCGGTCCGGAGCAGTTGGCAGACGGGTGGGAACCCGTCTGGGCATGAGAGGACCGCCGAGCAGGCGGTCCGCGCCACTCCACGTACAGGGGGTGAGCCTACGAGCTGAGGGATACCGCCCGTAATGCACCATCCTTGCACATTGGCGCACGATCGTTGCGCGGATCTGTCCCAGATGGTCCTTTGTTGCACGCGGATGATCGATCAGTGCGCGACCCCCTTCCTCCCCCTTTCTTGACAGTCCGTCAGAATTGCCGCAGCGTGCCGTCATGGACGCAGACGGCACGGCCACGGCCTGGCTCGATCCGGGCCCCTTCCTGCGCGGCGTCGCCTGGCTGGACGGGGACCGGCCCGTACGGGCGGACCCGGCCGACACCGAACGGCTGCCCTGGGACACGGGCGAACGGGCCACCCTGCCGATCGGGGTCCGCCTGGAGTTCCTCGCCCACGGGGCGCGGGCGGTGGAGATCCGCTACCGGGCCGCCGTCCCCGGCCCCACGGACGCCCTGCGCGACCTCGCCCACGGCTTCTCCCTGTGGGACCGCCACGGGCCGGTCCGCGAGGTCTTCACCGACCCCGCCGCCGAGGCCGTCGTGCGCATCGGCCTGCCCGGCGGCCCCGGCCCCTTCACCGTCCACCCGCCCGAGGCGCAGTCCCCCCTGGTCCTGGGCGTGCGCGGGGTCGGCGGGGGGCTCGCCCCGGCCCCGCCCGCCCCGCGCTGGGTGGTGCACGGCGACTCGATCACCGAGGGCTGGTGGTCCACCCGCCCCGCCCACGGCTGGCCCGCCGTCGCCGGGCGCACGCTCGGCTGGAACACCGTGAACCTCGGGTACGCGGGCGCCGCGCGCGGGGAGCTGGCCACCGCCGAGCAGCTCGCGGCGCTGCCCGCCGACGCCCTGACCCTCGCCTTCGGCACCAACTGCTGGACCCGCGTCCCCTACACCGCCGCCCTGATGTACGAGACCACCCGCGTCTTCCTCGACCTGGTCCGCCAGGGCCACCCCCGCACCCCGCTCCTGCTGGTCTCCCCCGTACTGCGCCCCGACGCCGAACGCACCCCGAACCGGCTCGGCGCCACCCTGGGCGCCCTGCGCGACGCCATGGAGCGGGCCGCCCGCGAGCGGACCGCCGCCGGGGACGATCGGCTCGCCTTGCTGCCGGGCCGGGACCTGCTGGGGCCCGAGCACCTCGCGGACGGGCTGCACCCCAATGACGCCGGACACCGGATCCTCGGCCTCGCTGTGGCCACGGCCCTGCGGCGGGCCGGGTTCGACGGCGGGTGAGTGAGACAGGCCATACCCCTCCCGGTGAACGCGGCGCTCCCGCGGGGCCGTGTTCCGCACGAGTTGACGGGTTCCGGCGACCGGCAGGACCCGGACCCGGCGGAAACACACACGGGAGAGATCACCATGGGCATCAAGCGCGGAACCACCCTGGCCGCGGTCGCGGTCGTCGTCGTGCTGGCGGCGACCGCCTGCAACGGGGACGACAAGGCCGCCAAGGCCGACGCGGCCAAGCCGGCCGGAGCCGCCGCGGCCGCGCCCGCCGCCGACCCCTACGCCGACGCCTCCGCCGGCGCCAAGCCCGCCGGGGAGGCCGGCGCCGCCAAGCCCGCCGGCGCGCTCGCCGTCTCCACCACCGACCGGCTCGGCCAGGTCCTGACCGACGCCGCCGGATTCACCCTGTACCGCTTCGACAAGGACACCGCCAAGCCGCCGGCCTCCAACTGCGACGGGGACTGCGCCAAGGCCTGGCCGGCGGTCCCGGCGGGCGACGCGAGCGCGGCGGCGGGCATGGACCCGGCCCTGCTGGGCGAGGTGGTCCGCAAGGACGGCGGCAAGCAGCTGACGGTGGCCGGCTGGCCCGTGTACCGCTTCGCCAAGGACACCAAGGCCGGCGAGCTGAACGGGCAGGGCGTCGGCGGCACCTGGTTCGCCTTCGCGCCCGACGGCAAGAAGGCCGCCAAGGGCGCGGCGGGCGCCCCCGCCCCCGCCGGAGCGGGCCAGGCCTCCGGGGCCCTGACCGTGGCCAAGGACCCCAAGCTCGGCGAACACGTCGTCGACGGCAACGGGATGACCGTCTACCGCTTCAAGCCCGACACCGCCTGGCCCATGGTCTCCAAGTGCACCGGCGACTGCCTGGCCAAGTGGCCGGCCGTCGCCCCGGCCGAGCGCGGCGCCGGGATCGTGGAGAAGAACTACCTGGTCCTCGACCGCCCCGACGGCAAGAAGCAGCAGACCGTCAACTGCTGGCCCGTCTACACCTTCACCGGCGACAAGAACCCCGGCGACGTCAACGGGCAGGGCGTGGGCGGCACCTGGTACGCCGTCGCCCCCGACGGCAAGCTCCTCGGCGCCCAGTAGCCCGGCGGCTCCCCCCACACACCGGCTGCGCGGCCCCCGCCCCCCTCCCCCCGGGCGGGGGCCGCGCACCCGTTCTCCGGGGCCGGGACCGCGCCTAGACTCGGCCCATGCTGCGCGTACTGGCCGTCGACGACGAGAAGCCCCTGCTGGAGGAGCTCCTCTACCTGCTGCGCTCCGACGACCGGGTGCTCAGCGCCGAGGGCGCCTCGGACGCCACCGAGGCGCTGCGCCGGATCACCCGGGCCGTGGAGAGCGGCCCCGACGGCCCCGACGCCATCGACGTGGTCTTCCTGGACATCCAGATGGCCGGGCTGACCGGGCTGGACATCGCCCGGCTGCTGGCCGGGTTCGCACGGCCGCCGCTGATCGTGTTCGTCACCGCGCACGAGGGTTTCGCCGTCCAGGCCTTCGACCTCAAGGCGGTGGACTACGTGCTGAAGCCCGTACGGCCGGAACGGCTGGCCGAGGCGGTGCGCCGGGCCCGAGCCGCGCTCGGCGGCCCGGAGGAGCCGGCCCCCCGGGCCCCCGCCGGAGCCCCGCCGGCCCCCGCGGAGCCGGCCGCCGCCGAGCGGGCCCCCGAGCAGATCGCCGTGGAACTGGGCGGGGTCACCCGGTTCGTCGCCATCGCGGACATCGCCTACGTCGAGGCCCAGGGCGACTACGCCCGGCTGCACACCGACGGCGGCAGCCACCTGGTGCGGATCCCGCTGTCCGCGCTGGAGGAGCGCTGGGCCCCGCGCGGGTTCGTCCGCATCCACCGGCGCCATCTGGTGGCGCTGGGCCGCATCGACGAGCTCCGCGTGGACGCGGGCACCACGAGCGTCCGGATCGGCACGGCCGAACTCCAGGTGAGCCGCCGTCACGCCCGCCAGCTCCGCGACCTGTTGATGCGCCAGGCGACGGGCTGACCGGCCCGCCCCACACCCCTCCCGCGGCCCGCCCCACACCCCACCCGCGGCCCGCCCGCCCCCGGCCGCACCCGCGCGCCCGCCCGTGCCACCGGCTCACGCCCCCGCGCCCGGACGACCGTCCGGCGTACCAAGGCGCCGTTCGTCGCTCGGGGAGGGGCGTACGGCGATCCACCGGGCCCGTCGGCCGCAGGAGGAGGGCGTTGCCGCCCGGCGCCGTCCGGGCCGCCGTATCGTGGATCTTCCGGCCCCGGGAGGAGCGAAATGTCCGAGATCGAGGCGCTGCTGGACGCGCTGACCGGACTGCCCCGCACCCGGGCCGCCGGCCCCGCGGAGGCCGAGGCCCTGCTGGCCCGGCTGCGCAGCGCGGCCGCCCGCTGGGCGGACGTGCTCTACGAGGCCCGCGAGGGCACCCGCGAGCAGCTGCCGCCGAGCGCGGAGGCGGCCCTGACGCTGGCCTTCCGGCGGGCCGAGGAGTCGTACGTGGAACTGGAGATCGCCCTGCGCGACTGCGCGGAGCACCGCGACCCGGCGTTCTGAGGGCCGGAACCGGCCTGTTCCGGGGCGCGGGGGCTGCGTAGACTCCCAAGATCCCCTCCCCTGCCGAAGGACCCCCGGTGAACCAGACGTACGCGCTGACCGCGGTCACCGTCGTCGTCCTGGTCACCGTCCTGGTCGGCGCCCTCGGGCTGCGGATATCCCGGACCACCTCCGACTTCTACGTCGCCTCCCGCACCGTCGGCCCCCGGCTGAACGCGGCCGCCATCGGCGGGGAGTACCTCTCCGCCGCCTCCTTCCTCGGGGTCGCCGGGCTGGTGCTGCTCCAGGGGCCGGAGATGCTCTGGTACCCGGTCGGCTACACCGCCGGGTACCTGGTCCTGCTGGTGTTCGTCGCGGCGCCGCTGCGCCGCTCCGGGGCGTACACGCTGCCCGACTTCGCCGAGGCCCGGCTCCAGTCGCAGGCGGTGCGGCGGATCGCGGTGCTGTTCGTGCTCGGCGTCGGCTGGCTGTACCTGCTGCCTCAGCTCCAGGGGGCGGGTCTGACGCTGGAGGTGCTGACCGGGGCCCCGCACTGGGTGGGCGGTCTGGTGGTCGCCTGCGTGGTCACGGCGGCCGTGGCGGCGGGCGGGATGCGCAGCATCACCTTCGTGCAGGCCTTCCAGTACTGGCTCAAGCTCACCGCCCTGCTGGTGCCGGTCTTCTTCCTGCTCGCCGCCTGGGCGGGCGACGGCGCGCCGCGCGCCTCCTTCGACGCCCCGGCCGTCTTCCGCGAGCACACCGCCGTCACCCTGGCCCGGGACGTCCGGCTGTCGGTGCGCGAGCCGCTGACCCTCACGGTGACGGGCCGGGTCGACGGGCGCGCCTACCGGGAGGCCCCGCTGACGCTGGAGGCGGGGCAGCACACCGTGCAGGCGCGCGCCCGGCTGGAGTTCGCCCCCGGCTCGGCCGTCCCGGACTCCCGCGCCGGCGTGGACCGGGACACCCCGGGCTGGTCGAAGCCGCTGTCCGGGGGCGACCGGGGGCACCGGCTGTACGCCACGTACGGGCTGATCCTCGCCACGTTCCTCGGCACCATGGGCCTGCCGCACGTCGCCGTGCGCTTCTACACCAGCCCCGACGGCCGGGCCGCCCGCCGCACCACCCTGGTCGTACTGGGCCTGCTCGGGGTGTTCTACCTGCTGCCGCAGGTGTACGGGGCCCTCGGCCGGATCTACGCGCCCGAGCTGGCGCTCACCGGGAACGCGGACGCGGCCGTGCTGGTGCTGCCGGAGCGGATGCTGGGCGGGCTGCTCGGGGACCTGCTGGGGGCGCTGCTGGCCGGGGGCGCCTTCGCGGCGTTCCTGTCGACGGCGTCGGGGCTGACGATGGCGGTGGCCGGGGTGCTGCACCAGGACGTGCTGCCCCGGCGCGGGGTGGGCAGCTTCCGGCTCGCGGTGGCGGTGGCCATGGCGGTGCCGCTCGCGGTCGGGTTCGTCACCGCCCAGGTGCCGGTCGCGGACGCGGTCGGGCTGGCCTTCGCGGTGTCGGCGTCCTCCTTCTGCCCGCTGCTGGTGCTCGGCATCTGGTGGCGCGGGCTGACCCCGCCGGGTGCGGTGGCCGGTCTGCTCACCGGTGGCGGGGCGGCGCTGGGGGCGGTGGTGGCCACGCGCGGCGGGCTGGTCCCGCAGGGGTGGGCGCACGCGCTGCTGGCCTGGCCGGCGGTGTGGTCCGTCCCGCTGGGGTTCCTGACGATGGTGCTGGTGTCGCTGGCGACCCGGTCCCGGGTGCCGGCCGGGACGGCGGCGGCCCTGGCCCGGCTGCACCTGCCGGAGGACGTGGCGGGGGCCCGGAGCCCGGGGAAGGGTGCCTGGTGACGGGCGCGGCGCAGGCGGTGCTGGCGGCGGCCGGGGCCGTCCTGCTGGTCGGGCTGGGCTGGGCGGGAGGCCGTCTGCAGGCCCGGCGCGGGGAGCGGGCGGCGGGGCTGGACCTGGGGACCCCGGTGGAGCGGGCGACGTTCCACACCCTGTACACCGCCTCCCTCGCCGCTCCCCCGCTGCGCGCCGGGCTGACGCAGGACGCCGCCCGCAAGGCGGCCCGGCGGCTGCGGTCGCTGCTGGGCACGGAGGCGCTGTGCCTCACGGACCGGGAGGCGGTGCTGGCCTGGGACGGGCCGGGCGCCGACCACCACGAGCGGCGGGCGATGGCCCGGGTGGCGGTGATGCTGGAGTCGGGGCGCAGCCAGAGCGTGCGCACGGAGTGCCAGCGGCCGGACTGCCCGCTGAAGTGGGCGGTGTTCGCCCCGCTGACGGGTGAGGACGGGGTGCTGGGGGCGCTCGTCGCCTACGGGTCGCGGGAGTCGGCGGTGCTGGTGCGGGCGGCGACGGAGGTGGCCCGCTGGGTGTCCGTGCAGCTGGAGCTGTCGGAGCTGGACCGGGCGCGGACCCGGCTGATGGAGGCGGAGATCAAGGCGCTGCGGGCGCAGATCTCCCCGCACTTCATCTTCAACTCCCTCGCGGCGATCGCCTCGTTCGTGCGGACGGATCCGGAGCGGGCGCGGGAGCTGCTGCTGGAGTTCGCGGACTTCACCCGCTACTCCTTCCGCCGGCACGGGGAGTTCACCACGCTGGCCGAGGAGCTGCGCTCGATCGAGCGGTACCTGGCGCTGGCCGGTGCCCGGTTCGGGGACCGGCTGAAGGTGACCTTGCAGGTGGCGCCGGAGGTGCTGCCGGTGGCGCTGCCGTTCCTGTGCCTGCAGCCGCTGGTGGAGAACGCCGTCAAGCACGGGGTGGAGGACTCCACCGGGGAGTGCCGGATCACGATCGCGGCCCGGGACGCGGGCGCGGAGGCGCTGCTGACCATCGAGGACAACGGGGTGGGCATGGACCCGGCCCGGCTGCGCCGGATCCTGGCCGGGGACCGGGCGGGGGCCTCGTCGGGGGTCGGGCTGCCGAACGTGGACGAGCGGATGCGGCAGGTGTACGGGGACGACTACGGGCTGGTCATCGAGACGGGCGTGGGCGCGGGCATGAAGATCACGGTGCGGATCCCCAAGTACCGGGCGGGCGTGCACACGACGACGCCCCGCCCCCCGGCCGGTCGGGCGGGGGGCGGGGCGTCGTCGGAGGTCCGGGAGGACTAGCTCCAGCTGGCGTGCAGCGGCTTGCCCTCGGCGTAGCCGGCGGCGGACTGGATGCCGATGACGGCCTTCTCCTCGAACTCGGCCAGGGAGGCCGCGCCCGCGTAGGTGCAGGAGGAGCGGACACCGGCGATGATCGAGTCGATCAGGTCCTCGACGCCCGGGCGCTGCGGGTCGAGGAACATGCGGGAGGTGGAGATGCCCTCCTCGAACAGCGCCTTGCGGGCGCGGTCGTAGGCGGACTCCTCCGAGGTGCGGTTGCGCACGGCGCGGGCGGAGGCCATGCCGAAGGACTCCTTGTACAGGCGGCCCTCGGCCGACTGCTGGAGGTCGCCCGGGGACTCGTACGTGCCGGCGAACCAGGAGCCGATCATGACGTTGGAGGCGCCGGCCGCGAGGGCCATGGCCACGTCGCGCGGGTGGCGGACGCCGCCGTCGGCCCAGACGTGCTTGCCGTACTTCGCGGCCTCGGCGGCGCACTCCAGCACCGCGGAGAACTGCGGGCGGCCGACGCCGGTCATCATGCGGGTGGTGCACATGGCACCGGGGCCCACGCCGACCTTGATGATGTCGGCGCCGGCGTCGATGAGGTCCTTGACGCCCTCGGCGGCGACGATGTTGCCGGCGACGATCGGGACCTTCGGGTCCAGGGCGCGGACGGCCTTGATCGCGTTGATCATCGACTCCTGGTGGCCGTGGGCCGTGTCGATGACGAGCGTGTCCACGCCGGCGTCGAGGAGCTGCTTGGCCTTGCCGACGAAGTCGCCGTTGATGCCGACGGCGGCGGCGATGCGCAGCTTGCCGTTCGCGTCGGTGGCCGGGGTGTAGAGGGTCGCGCGCAGGGCGCCCTTGCGGGTCAGGATGCCGACGAGGCGGCCGTCCTTGTCGACGGCGGGGGCCAGCTTGCGGTGGCCGGCGTCGAGCTGGTTGAAGGCCTCGCGGGGGTCGATGTCGGCGTCGATGAGCAGCAGCTCCTTCGACATGACCTCGGAGAGCTGGGTGAAGCGGTCCACGCCGGTGAGGTCGTGGTCGGTGACCACGCCGACGGGGCGGTTGTCGGCGTCGACGACGACGCCGGCGCCGTGGGCCCGCTTGGGCAGGAGCGAGAGCGCGTCGGCGACGGTCTGGGTGGGCGCCAGCGTGATCGGGGTGTCGAGCACGTGGTGGCGGGTCTTGACCCAGGAGATGACGTCGGTGACGACCTCGATCGGGATGTCCTGCGGGATGACGACGATTCCACCGCGGCGGGCGACGGTCTCGGCCATGCGCCGGCCGGCGATGGCGGTCATGTTGGCCACCACGAGCGGAATGGTGGTGCCGGTGCCGTCGGGCGAGGAGAGGTCGACGCCCTGGCGGGAGCCGACCGCGGAGCGGCTCGGCACCATGAACACATCGTCGTACGTCAGGTCGTACGGCGGCTTCAGGTCATTGAGGAAACGCACGTGCTGAACATCCCAGTCGATCGGAGGTACCTCGACAGAAGACAGCCGAGGAAACGCACGTACTTCATTCTCCCACGGCCCGGCGTTCACACCGCCCGGGCTGATCGTCCAGGACATTCCGGGCCGCCTGGTCCTTTCCTACGAGGCGATGGTCCCGAACGGGTGGTGCAGGGGGCTCAGGCCGCCGGTCAGCGGGGCCGCGGTGGCCCCGTGGCGTACGGCGGTGAGCTCGGCGGCGATGGCGACGGCCGTCTCCTCGGGGGTGCGTCCGCCCAGGTCAAGGCCTATGGGCGATCTGAGCCGGGCCAGCTCGGCCTCGGTCACCCCCTCGGCCCGCAGCCGTTCGGTCCGCTCGGCGTGGGTGCGGCGCGATCCCATGGCCCCGACGTAGGCCAGCGGGAGCCGCAGGGCCAGGGCGAGGACGGGTACGTCGAACTTGGCGTCGTGGGTCAGGACGCAGACGGCGGTAC
Organism: Streptomyces sp. NPDC089915; assembly: GCF_040684675.1. Lineage (NCBI taxonomy): Bacteria > Bacillati > Actinomycetota > Actinomycetes > Kitasatosporales > Streptomycetaceae > Streptomyces > Streptomyces sp. NPDC089915. The sequence continues at coordinate 24,197 of NZ_JBFBGN010000029.1, forward strand.
GGGGGTCCAGGCGCCCGGCGTCCCGTTCGGCGGCCAGGTGGCGGTGGGGCCAGTCCACGATCACCTCGTCGGCGCCCGGGAAGCGCTCGGGGGTGGCGAAGACGGGCCGGGCGTCGCAGACGGTGACCCGGTGGCCGAGGAAGGCGCCCATGCTGGCCAGGGCGGAGGCGAAGTCGATGGCCCCGTAGACGATCAGCCGGGGCGGGGCGGCGGCGGATTCCACCAGCAGGGTGAGCGGCTCGCCGCACAGCCCGCCGGCGGTCCCCAGCTCGGCGGTGCCGGTCCGCCCGGCCAGCAGCAGGGCGCGGACCCGGTCGGCGGCGGCCCGGTCCAGGGCGGCCCCGCCGCTGAGCCCGCCCTCCCAGGAGCCGTCGGCGTGGACGGCCAGGGCCCGGCCGAGCTGGCCGGGCGGTCCGGAGACCACCCGGGCCAGCGCGGCCCGGCCCCCGCCGGCGGCGGCGTCGAGCACCGAGCCGAGCACGGGCCGTACGGGGTCCTGTCCGCGCACCGGGGTGACCAGCACGTCCAGGACCCCGCCGCAGGTCAGCCCCACCGCGAAGGCGTCGTCGTCGCTGTAGCCGAAGCGGTGGACGCCGCCGCGGCCCGAGGCGATGGCGTCTAGGCAGAGCTCGTGGACGGCGGACTCCACGCAGCCCCCGGAGAGGGAGCCGAGCGCGGTGCCGCCGGCGTCCACGGCCAGGCTGGCGCCCGGCCCCCGGGGTGCGCTGCCGCTGACGGCGACCACGGTGGCCAGGGCGAACTCACGGCGCTCGGCGCACCAGCCGCGCAGCGGCCCGGCGATGTCGAGCATCAGCGGATGAACGCGTGGCGCGCGGACTGGCCGGGGATCAGGGGCCGCGGCGGCAGGACGGCGGGGGGCCGGCCCGGGGTGTGTCCGCCCGGGTAGCGGGCGGGCGAGGCGAGGGACACCGGGTCGGGGTTCCGCCCGCCGGTGCCGAGGAGCCGGGCCGCGTGGGCGACGCTGGCGAGGGTGGCGTGGTGGTGCCAGCCACGGAAGGAGCGGCCCTCGAAGTCGCGGATGCCGACGGGTTCGCAGGTCTCGGTGAAGTCCAGGGCGACCCGGTCGGTGAGCTTGGCGAGCAGGAAGAGCTGGGCGAGCGGCCGGTCGCCGATGTTGGTGATCCAGAACTCGGAGGGCAGCAGGGACGCCTCGGTCCAGGCGCCCATCAGGAGCAGCGGGGCGGGCGGGGCGGGCACGGGCCGGTCCTCGGCGGGGGTGGCGAGGATGTGGGCGGAGGTGAGCAGGGTGACCGCTCCCTCGGCCCGGCCGTGCCGGGTCCACTCGACGACGCGGCGCTGGGAGCGCAGCGAGTCGATCAGCTCTCGGGCGGGCGCGGTGTACGGGCCGGGCTTGTGGCGGCCCGCTCCGCCGAAGGAGACGGGCAGGGAGCCGTCCACCTTCAGGACGAAGGGGATGTCCTGGAGGGCGAAGGCCTCCAGGACGGAGGGCAGGTCGGTGTTGGAGACCTCCATGACGACCGGGCGGCGCTGGAGCTGCCAGGTCGCGGCCATGCGCTGGACGGCGTGCACCGCATCCTGCGCGGGTGTCTGGGAGCGTGCGGTGTCGGGGATCCCGGCCCGGCGGCGGCGCAGCAGTTCGCTGGTCCAGGGGCCGGGGAGGGTGAGGGTCCATTCGACGGGGAAGCTGGCCTCGCTGGAGGCGAGCCAGATCCCGCCGGCCTGCTGGCAGTTGGCGGTGCGGCCGAGCTGCGGGACGAACTGCCTGCCGACGCCCACGGAGCGGTCGCCGGCCTTCTCGATGACCATGGGCTGCACCACCCAGGCCAGCGGGCGGCGGGCGGTGCGTTCGAGGTGCTGGGCGAGGGACCGGCGCACCGGGGTCCAGTCCCAGGGGGATTTGCTGATGAACTGCTGGAGGCTCTGTTCTACGGAACTGGCCCCCGTTCCCGCGATGTTGCGGATGGTTTTCTTCCCGCTGGTCCGGACCAGACCATTGAGATAAACGCGGGCCCAGTTTCGCTGGTCCCGCCGCGGTAAAGACTCGAAGAAAAGCGAGATCAATACGTCGATCAATTCGGAGATTTCCGTAGCGGAATCTTCCGGCAGCACTGCGCGAACCATCTGGAGCCTCCCCCGCGACCAGACTAGACCTTGACCCTACTTGACCGCACAGAACGGCCGTAGGGCCCTGCGGCTACTTCCTGAGGTCGCTGCCAGATTCGAGCCGCTCTTCTTCTACCACGAGTGGGATGGGGATCTGGTTCGCGGCGTAGTAGAGGGCGATCAGGAAGTGTGCGACGAGAGTGAGAGGTGCCGAGAAGAAGGACAGAATCACGGTCAAGGGGTAGGCGACCGCACCCAGTCCGAATCGGACCCTTGTGGCCCGGGCGCCCTCCTTGTCCACCGCCTCGTGGAAGAGGTGGCCGACCTTGGTCACGTACCACCAGAAAGTGAGGAAGGCGAGAGCGTACACGACGGTCCACGCACTGTAGAGGATCGCCGCCACGTTGGCCGAATCCCCGTCCATGAGGTGCTCGGCGAGGATGTTGGTGGTGTAGGGAATCACGGAAACCACCATCAGCACCAACAGATTCAGGAACAACAGCGGTCGGTCGACCCGCTTGAGGTGGCTGAAGATCGTGTGGTGGTTCACCCACATCACGCCGATGATGAGAAAACTCACCAGATACGCGGCATAGTGCGGCCATTGCTCCCAGAGTCCGTGCCACAGGGCCGATCCCTGCTCTTCCGGAACCTTTAACTCCAGCACCAGAATGGTGATCACGATGGCGAATACGCCATCGCTGAACGCCTCCACCCGGTTGGTTTCCTGCTCCATGACCTCCCCTTCCCGAATCCACGCGCGTGGACGGGGAGGGCCGCCTGCGCCCTCCCCGCCCACGCTACCCACGAAAGGGCGGTCAGCTGCCGAAGCCGGCCGTCTGGCGCCAGATCCGGCCATCGCGGACGACGAGTGTCCCGAACGCGTGCTCAGGAGCGCCGTTCAGGTTCATGATCGCCCGGTAGAAGATGGTGTCGTCGGTCTCGATGTACTCCTGGAGTTCGACGAGCGAGGGCTTCAGGGTGAGATAGCCGGTGAACGTCTCGCGAACGGCCTCGATGCCCACCGAGGCCCCTTCGAAGCGGACCAGGACGGCGTCCTCGGTGTAGTTCTTCATCACCGCCTCGATGTCCAGCGCGGCCAGGGCGTCCATCTGGCGGACGAAGACCGGGTGCAGCGCGGAGATGTCGTACTTGGCCATGTTCGACTTCCTTTCGGTGGGAGTGGGTGACGGCTTGCGGGGTGACGGATTCCGGCGGCCGGGGATCCGGGGACGGCGATCCGGTGGACGGCGATCCGGTGGCGGGCCGCTCAGCCCGCGAGGGGCAGGCGTACGAGCATCCGGGTCTCGCCCGGGCGGGAGCGGGCCGCGATCGACCCGTGGTGGCGCTGGGTCACGATCCGGTAGCTGAGGTGGAGCCCCAGGCCCGTGCCCTTGCCCACGTCCTTGGTCGTGTAGAAGGGCTCGAAGATGCGCGGCAGGACGTCCTCGGGGATGCCCCGCCCGGTGTCGGTGACCTCCACGACCATGCAGACGCCCTCGGCGTAGCAGCGCAGGGTCAGGGTGCCCGCGCCCTCCATGGCCTCGGCGGCGTTGTCGACCAGGTTGGTCCACACCTGGTTGAGCTCCCCCGGGTAGCCGGTGAGGTCCGGCAGGTCCGGGTCGTAGGCCCGGACGATGGTGATCCCGGTGAGCTTGGAGCGGAGCACCACCAGGGTGTTCTCCAGGCCGTCGGTCACCGCGAACCGCTGCTCGGGGGCCCGGTCGAGGTTGGCGTAGTCCCGGGTGGCCGCGACCAGCTGGGAGATGCGCGGACCGGCCGCGCGCAGCTCGGCGGCCAGTGAACGGGCCTCCAGCAGCGCCGCCAGGTGGTCGAGGGCGGCGGGCAGCGAGTCCTCGCCGATCCCCTCCAGCCGCTCCAGCAGCCAGCCGAGTTCCAGTCCGAGGTCGGAGGCCCCGGAGCCGAGCAGCCCCGGCCGGGCCGCGCCGGCCTCCTCCGCCCAGTCGGCGATCTCCTCCTCGGCGTCGGCCTGGGCGAGCGGGTCGGTGGTCTCCGGCGGCGGGAGCCGGTCCAGCTCCCCGGCCAGGTGCTCCAGTACGCCCCGCTCCGCGTCGGTGGCGGCCGCGCCCCACCCGTACGCGGTGGCGGTCAGCCGCTCCAGCGCGGGCACCAGCTCCTGCGCGGCGCGGGCCACGGCGGCGGCGGGGTTGTTCAGCTCGTGCGCGAGGCCGGCGGCCAGGGTGCCGAGGGCCTCCACGGTGGCCCGCTTGCGGGCCTGGACCTCGGAGGACTTGATCCGCCAGGCCAGGACCGGGATCAGCACGGCGGCCACCCCGTTGCAGCGGGTCAGCATCTCGAAGAACACCGCCTTCGGGTAGGCCACGACGGTGGTCGCCGGGCCGCTCGCGGAGGCGGTGGCCACGTACGAGCCGTCCGTCAGCAGCGGCAGCTCCCCGGTGAAGCGGTGCGCGGCGGCGGGCTTGCCGTCGTGTTCCTCGGCGGCGGCGCTCTCCTCCTCGGTGGAGTGCCGGGTCAGGACCTCCTCGCGGCCGTCGACGACCTTGGTGACGACCAGTCCGCCGGAGACCAGCACGTGGAAGCAGGTGGCCTCGTCCCCGTCGTGGAAGAGGACCTCCCCGTCGGCCAGGACGCTCAGGTGGGAGACCGAGACGAGCCAGTCGAGCTGCTCCTCGGTGAGCGCGGCGAAGATCTCCAGCCCCTGGAGGGCGGTCCGCAGCTCTTTGGTGCTCACGGTGGTCACAGGGTGCTCCCCTCGGCCCTGGTGCGGGCCGCCAGCCGCAGGGTCGTGAACAGGGCCAGCGCGCACACCGCGGCGACGGCCGCCATGAACCCGACCGAGGTGCGCTGCAGGCCGTGGATGTTGGTCAGGAGTCCGGCGAGGACCGCCGGGACGCTCATGGCGAGGTACGCGAAGACGTAGACGGCGGCGGTCAGTTCGCCGCGGTGCTCCGGTTCGGCGAGGGTGCTGATCGCGCGGAAGGAGCCGAGGAAGGCCGCCCCCCAGCCACTGCCGAGGACGGCGGTGGCGACGAGGAACACGGGCGCCGAGCCGATGCCCAGGGCCAGCAGCACCAGGGCCAGCCCGGCGAGCAGCCCGAGCAGTCCGAGGACGGCGGTGCGCAGCGGTTCGGTGCGGCCCAGCAGCAGCTGGGCGCAGGTGGCGGAGCCCGCGAGCAGGCCCACCGTGGCCCCGCCGGCCAGGTAGTTGGTGGAGTGGAGCAGGGACAGGGCCAGGTGCGGCCCGAGGGAGAGGTAGAAGCCGCCGACGGTCCAGACGGCCACCACCGTGAGCACCAGCACGGCGAACCTGCGCCGTACGGCGGCCGGTACCCGGATCCGGTGCGGGACCACCCGGAGCGGGCCCCCGGCCCCGGGCGCGCTCTCGCCCATCCGGACCACCCCGACCAGGGTGGCCGCGAAGGCGACGACCAGCAGCAGGTAGCTCAGCACGGTCGGGGCGGGCGCGTACTGCACGAGCAGTCCCGCCCCGAGCCCGCCGAGGCCGATGCCGACGGTCGGGCCCGCGCTGTTGACCTGGGCCCCGAGGGCGGGCCGCGAGCGCGGGCTGAGCTCCAGCAGGGCGGCGCCCATCGCCCCGGTGGCCAGGCCCACCGCCAGCCCCTGTACGGCGCGGGCGGCGAGCAGCAGGCCGAGCCCGCCGGCCCCGGCGAACAGGCCCATGGAGACGATCGCCAGGACCAGTCCGGCGCCGAGGACGGGCCGGCGCCCCAGGGTGTCGGAGAGGGACCCGAACAGCAGCAGTCCGGCGAGCACGGTGACGGCGTACACGGCGAAGACCACCGTGACGACGCCGGAGGACAGCCCCCAGCGCTGCTGGTAGAGCACGTAGAGGGCGGAGGGAACGGAGGAGGAGAGCATCAGCAGCACGAGGACCGAGCCCACCACCCAGAAGCCGGACGGTCTCGGCCGCGCCGCGGCGCGGCCCGCCGGGTGGAGGGTCTCTCCCGTGGTCGTCGTCTCGTTCGGTTCGCGCACGCTGGTCAACTCCACTCCCCCGCCCTGCCCCGGCGGGCCGTCAGGCGCTGCTGTGGTCCGCCGCCCTGGCCAGGGCGCGGGCGGTGAGGACGCCCGCGAGGTGGCCCAGGTACTCGGCCGAGGTACCGCGCCCGGGGACGAACAGCTCCCTGGGCTCGGCGCGGAAGGCCGCGAGCACCTCCGCGGTGGTGTACGGGCCCCCGCGCAGCCGTTCCTCCACCCCGCGCAGGCGCAGGGCGCGGGGGGTGGCTCCGGTGACCGCGATCCGCGGTCCGTCGGGGGTGATCCGCACCGCGGCGGCGCACAGCGGGTACCGCGTGGCCCGGTCGGCGGTCTTCTCGAAGGCGGCCGCCCCTCCGGCGGCGGGCACCAGCAGGGCGGTGAGCACCCGGCCGGCGGGTACCCCGGAGGCGGCGAGCTCCTCGGCCGGGACCTCGGCGGTGGCGCCGGGTCCGGCCAGTTCGGCCCGGGCGCCGGCGGCGATGGCGGCGACGGGCAGGTCGGTGGGGCGCCCGTCGACGGCGAGGTTGCCGCCGACGGTGCCGAGGTTGCGGACCTGGGGGTCGCCGTTGGCGCGGGCCGCGGCGGCCAGTTCCGGGGCCTCGGCGCGCACCAGGGGGTGCGCGGCGAGCTCGGCCAGGGTGGTCAGGGCCCCGATCCGCAGCTCCCCTCCGGCCCGCTCGACGCCGCGCAGCGGCGCGAGGTGGCGCACGTCGACCAGCAGGCGGGCCCGGTCGGCGCCGGTGCGCAGCCCCGGGAGCAGGCTCTGGCCGCCGGCCAGCACCCGGGCTCCGGGGGCGCCCGCGAGGAGGGCGATGGCCTCGTCGAGGGAGGCGGGCCGGGCGTAGTCGAAATCGGCGAGGATCACCGGTCTCCTCCTTCCAGGACGCGCCAGACCTTCTCGGGGGTCAGCGGCATGTCGATGTGCGTGACGCCGAGGTCGGCGAGGGCGTCGACGACCGCGTTGACCACGGCGGCGGCGGGCGGCACGGTGGCGATCTCGCCGGCCCCCTTGGCGCCGAGCGGGTTGTGCGGGGAGGGCGTGACGGTCCGGTCGAGGGTGAAGAAGGGCACGTCGGCGGCCCGGGGCAGGGCGTAGCCGGTGAGGTCGGAGCTGATGAGGATGCCGTTCTCGTCGTACTCGGCGGCCTCCATCAGGGCCTGGCCCAGGCCGTGCACGATGCTGCCCTCGATCTGCCCGTGGACGATCTTCGGGTTGCCGATGTTCCCGGCGTCGTCGACGGCGGTGTAGTCCACCACCTCGGTCTCGCCGGTGAGTTCGTCGATCTCGACCACGGCGACATGGGTGCCGAAGGGGTAGTTGAAGTCCGGCGGGTCGAAGTGGGTGGTCTCGTCGAGGGCCGGTTCGATCTCGGGGGGCAGTCCCCAGCCGTACCACATGGCCATGGCCAGTTCGGCGAAGGTCTTGGCGTTCTCCGGGTTACCGGCCTCGTGGACGCCGCCGTTCTCGTAGACGACCCGGTCCTCGGGGACGTTCAGGAAGACGGCCCCGGCCTTGACGAGCTTGGCCTTGATCTTGCGGGCGGTGAGGGCGATCGCGGGGGCGGCCATGCTGTAGGAGCGGGAGCCGTAGGTGCCCTGCCCGTACGGGGCCTTGAGCGTGTCCCCCTCGTACACCTGGACCTGCGCCGGGTCGATGCCGAGCTCGTCGGCGGCGACCATCGCGAAGACGGTGCCGTGGCTCTGGCCGGTGGAGGCGGAGCCGACGGTGACGGTGACCTCGCCGGTGGGGTGGACGCGGATGTTCGCGCTCTCCCAGGTGCCGCCGAGCATGCCCTCCTTGGACATCCGGGTGGAGGGGCCGACCCCGCAGACGGCCACGTAGGTGGCGATGCCGGCGCCGAGCCGCTTGCCGCGGGCGCGGGCCGCCTCCTTGCGGGCGGGCAGGTCGGCGTAGCCGGCCAGTTCCAGGGCCCGTTCGAAGTTGGGCGCGTAGTTCCCGGAGTCGTAGGTCCAGCCGAGGCCGTTGTCGTACGGGAACTTCTCCTTCGGCACCAGGTTCCTGCGGCGGACCTCGGCCGGGTCCATGCCGATCTCGGCGGCGTAGCGGTCGACGAGGCGCTCCATCAGGAAGGCGGCCTCGGCGCGGCCGCTGCCGCGCTGGGCGCCGAGGGAGACCGTGTTGGTGAAGGCCGCGTAGACCTCGCAGAAGGCGGCCCCGACCTCGTACATGCCGGTGATGGAGCGGCCCATCAGGGCGGTGGCGACACCGGGTCCGATGGTGGAGGGGTAGGCGCCGAGGTTGGCGTAACTGGTGCAGCGGACGGCGGTGATGCGGCCGTCGCGGGTGCCGGCGAGGGTGACGTGCTGGCGGTGGTCGCGGCCCTGGACGGTGGAGTTCATCAGGCCGGTGCGGGTGTCCACCCATTTGACGGGCCGGCCGAGCGCCTTGGAGAGCAGCAGGACCAGGGCCATGTCGGGGTAGAGGTAGCCCTTGGTGCCGAAGCTGCCGCCGACGGTCGGGGCGATGACCCGAAGCTTGTTGAAGGGGATGCCGAGGACCAGCGCGGAGAGCAGGAAGCGGTGGTTGTGCGGGCCCTGGGTGGAGGCGTAGAGGGTGTACTCGCCGGTGGCGGCGTTGTAGTCGCCGACGGCCCCGCGCGGTTCGATGGGGCTGTTGATGGTGCGCTGGTTGACGAGGTCCAGCTCCACGGTGACCTCGGCGCGGGCGATGGCCGCGTCGGTGCGGTCCTTGTCGCCGCAGGTCCAGTACGCGTTGAGGTTCCCGGGGACGGCCTCGTGCAGCTGCGGCGCGCCCTCGGCGAGGGCCTCGTCGGCCCGGGTGACCACGGGCAGCGGCTCGTACTCCACGCTGATCGCGGCGAGGGCGGCGGCGGCCTGGCGCGGGGTCTCGGCCACGACCACGGCGATCGGGTCGCCGACGTGGCGGACGGCGTCGCCGGTGAGGACCGGGCGGGCGCCGGGCAGTCCGTAGGGGTGGGGCGGGAAGTGGCTCTCCACCCCGCCGGGTATCCAGATGCAGGGCAGCGGCATGACGTCGGTGAAGTCGGCGGCGGTGGCCACCTTCAGGACGCCCGGCAGCTGCTCGGCCGCCTTGGTCTCGATGGAGAGGATCCTCGCGTGGGCCACCGGGCTACCCAGGATGGCCATGTGCGCGGTGCCCGGCAGGTCGATGTCGGCCACGTACACGGCCTCGCCGCGCAGCAGCTGCGGGTCCTCCCGGCTGTCCAGCGGGCGTCCGAGGACGCCGCCGTCGGTGGTGCTCTCCCCCGTCACGGTGGTCATCCCGCTCACCGCCCCTCGGCCGCGGGCGCGGCGGATCCGGCGGGAGCGGAGCAGGCGCGCTGAACGCCCCTGACCACGCTGTGGTACCCGGTGCAGCGGCACAGGTTGCCGGTGAGCCACTCGCGGATCTCGGGCTCGGTGGGCGCCTGCCCCGGGGCGGTGTTCTCGACGAGTTCGCCCAGCGCCATGACCATGCCGGGGGTGCAGAACCCGCACTGGGTGCCGTGCTCCTGGCGCAGCGCCTCCTGGAGGCCGGTCAGCTCCCCGCCGCGGTCGGATACCCCCTCGATGGTGGTGACCTCCGAGCCGGCGGCGGAGGCGGTGAGGACCAGGCAGCTCTTGACGGACCTGCCGTCGAGGCGGACCACGCAGGTGCCGCACTGGCCGGTGTCGCAGCCGACCTTGGTGCCGGTCAGCCCGAGTCCGTCGCGGAGCCGTTCCACGAGGAGTTCGCTCGGCCGGGCCGCGAACTCCTCGGGTCTCCCGTTCACGTGGAGGGTCAGGGTGGGGGCGGGTGTCAGATCCATGCGAGCGCCTGCGCTTCCGTGAGCGACCGGTTGAAGAGGGGGCCGCCGGGCTGCTGGAGAATTCCGCCGGAATGCAGCGGTCCGGTGTCCACGGCGGCGAATCCGAGATCGGTGATGATTCCGGCGACGATTTCCTTCGCCTTCGGATCGTCACCCGCCGTGTAATGGGCGAGGCGTTCCTCTCCGGATTTCCCGGCGACGGCGAGGGTTTCGTAATGCATGGTGTTCAGGGATTTCACGACCCGGGCGCCGGGATACCACTCGGCGACCAGTTCGCTGGAGGCGCGGCCGCCCAGGTCGGCGGGGGTGCCGGGGCCGCTGAAGGCGTTGGTGGAGTCCACCAGCACCTTGTCCTGCACGACGTGCGGGGGCAGCAGTCCGCGCACGCTCGCGTAGGGCACCATCAGCACCAGGAGATCGGCCCGGCCGGCCGCCTCGACGGGGCGCGCCGCCGTGGCGGCGGGGCCCAGTTCGGCGAGCAGCGGGGCGAGGGAATCCGGCCCGGTGCCGTTGGCGAGGACCACCTCGTGGCCCGCGGCCACCAGGATCCTCGCGAGGGTCGAGCCGATCCGCCCGGTGCCGATGACGCCTGTCCGCATTGAGGCTCCTCGATCGCTCGGTCCGGCGCTGCCGGACGTCGGTCCGTACGTCGCTCCGTACGTCAGTCCATGCCGATCCAGACCGACTTGGTCTGGGTGTAGCTCTCCAGCGACTCCGGGCCGCACTCGCGGCCGTAGCCGGAGGCCTTGTAGCCGCCGTAGGGGACGGAGGGGTCGTACTGGTTGTAGCAGTTGACCCAGACGGTGCCGGCCTTGATCTGCGAGGCGACCCGGTGGGCCCGGCGCAGGTCCCTGGTGTGGACCCCGGCGGCGAGGCCGTACGCGCTGTCGTTGGCGATGCGCACGGCGTCCTCCTCCGTGTCGAAGGGGATGACCGACAGGACGGGTCCGAAGATCTCCTCCTGGGCGATGCGCATCCCGTTGTCGACGCCGGTGAAGACGGTCGGCAGGAAGTACAGGCCCTGGCTGGAGGCCCCCTCGGGGGTCCAGCCGGAGCCGCCGGTGCGCAGCACCGCGCCTTCCTTCTCGCCCACCTCGATGTAGGAGCTGACCTTGTCGAACTGGGCCCGGTGGGCGAGCGGGCCGAAGAGGGTCTGCGGATCGCGCGGGTCGCCGGGCTTGAGGGCGGCGGCCCGGCGGACGAGGCGTTCGACCAGCTCGTCGTGGATGGGGCGCTGGAGCAGCAGCCGGGAGCCGGCCGTGCAGATCTCGCCCTTGTTGTAGTAGATGCCGAAGAAGGCGAGTTCCTCGGCGGCGTCGAGGTCGGCGTCGGCGAAGACGATGTTGGCGGACTTGCCGCCGAGTTCCATCGTCACCTTCTTCAGGGTGCCGGCCGACTTGCGGATGATCGACTGCCCGACGGCGGTGGAGCCGGTGAAGGCGATCTTGTCGATGCCGGGGTGGCCGGTGAGGGTCTCCCCCAGCTCCACCCCGGGTCCGGTGACGACGTTCAGCACCCCGTCGGGGATCTCCGCCTCCTGGAACAGCTCGGCGATCTTCAGGGCGGTGAGCGGGGTGGCCGGGGAGGGCTTGTGGACGACCGTGTTCCCGGCCGCGAGGGCCGGGGCGATCTTGGTCATCGACAGCAGCAGCGGGAAGTTGAACGGGGTGATGGCGCAGACCACGCCCAGCGGCTCGCGCAGGGTGTAGGCGAGCTGACCGCCAGCGGGGGCCCTGGAGGAGCCGTCGACCCGGGTGACCGCGCCCGCGTAGTAGTGCATCAGCTGGGCGGCCATGGGCGCGTCGACGGTGCTGGAGAAGGCGAACGGCTTGCCCATGTCCACCGTCTCCAGCAGGGCGATCTCCTCCAGGTCCCGTTCGATCAGCTCACCGACCCGGTTCAGCCGCAGCGCGCGCTCCTGGGCGGACAGCCGGCTCCACGGACCCTCCTCGTACGCGGCGCGGGCGGCCGCGACGGCGGCGTCCGCGTCGGTCGCGGCGGCCTGGGCCACCGGTACGATCTCCTGTCCGTCGATGGGGCTGATGTCCGGCTCGGTACGGCCGTCCCTGGCCGGCACCCACTGGCCGCCGATGAACAGCTTCCCGGGATGGGCCAGGGGCTGGCCGCTGAGCTCGCGCTTGGTCATGGCTGCACCTTCCGGTGTCGCGGGGGCTAGGCCTCGTCGAGCTGCCGCAGAAACGTCTCGGCGAGGGCCTTGGAGGAGTAGGGGTTCTGGCCGGTCGTCAGCCTGCGGTCGACGACGACGTGCGAGTCCCAGATCGCGTCGGCCTTCTCGTAGCGGGCGCCGAGTCTGGTCAGTTCGGCCTCCAGGATCAGCGGGAGCCGGCCGGCCATGTTGGTGACCAGTTCCTCCTCGTGGGAGAACGCCGTCATCCGGTAGCCCTCGAACGGCCAGCGGCCCTCTCCGTCGCGCAGCGCGAGGAGGGCGGTGTGGCCGTGGCAGACCGTGGCGATCGGCTTGTCCTGCGCGATGGCCCAGCGCAGCAGCTGCGCCAGTTCGTCGGACTTGGGCAGGTCGCCGATGGCCCCGTGGCCGCCGCTGATGTAGAGGGCGTCGTAGCCGGCGACGTCCTTCTCCCCGAGGGACTCGATCGCGAGCGGGCTGCGGAGCTGGGGGGCCCGCTCGATCACGCGGACGTACTCGGCCGCGTTGGCCTCGTCCTCGTCGGGCGAGCCGGCCGGGCGCACGTACTGCAGGAACTGCGGGTCGATGCTGGTCTGGTCGACCGTGGGGGTGGCGCCCCCGATCGTCGCCACGTCGACGGTGTGGCCGGCGGCCTGGAAGAGGGTGTAGGGGACCGCGAATTCCTCGGCCCAGAAGCCGGAGGGGTGCTGCTCCCCGTCCAGGAGATGGAGGGTGGCCTTTGCCGTCAAGACGACGAGAATCCTCATGATTCTCTCCTTGTTCTGGATTCGCTGCCGATTCAACACGCCCCCGAAGGAGACGCGTAAGGGGGTGACGTCAGGCCCGCGATACTTCGTCACGTGCGTCCAACGCCGTGAGGATCGTGCGGAATTCACCGACCAGGGGGTGGTCGGGGAACGCTTCGGCGAATATGCGTTCGCCGTAGAGGGCCGCCATTTCCGGTACGTACGGGAGGATTCCGGCCAGGGGGGTGCCGTATACCTCCTCGGCGCGCCGGCGGACGGCTTCGTGGTCGACGCCATCGGGCGCCATGCTCAGGACGAGGGCGCGCCGGCAGGCCAGCCGCCCGGCGAGGGCGATGGTCTCCTCGACCCCGGAGAGGTCGACGCGGTCCGCCCTCGTCATGATCAGTACGACGTCGGCGCTGCCCATGGCGGTCACCGACTCGTTGTTGAGCCCCGCGTGGGTGTCGAGCAGCAGGACGTCCAGCGCGTGGCTGCGCGCCAGCCGCTCGAAGCCCTCCGGGAGCAGGCCGACGTCGTACCCGGTGGCCATCAGCTCCCGCAGGGCCGCCGTCCCGGTCCGGGCCGGTACGACGTACAGCCCGGGGACCGCGGTCCGCCGGGCCGCGGCCTCGATCTCGCAGCGGCCGAGCAGGTAGTCGGCCAGCGAGCCGGGGCCGGGCGCCACCCCGAACAGCAGGTCCAGCGTGGGCGACTGGAGGTCCGTGTCGACCACTCCGACCCGCCGTCCGGCGGTCGCCAGGAGCAGCGCCAGATTGGCGAGCACCGACGACTTCCCGGTGCCGCCGCGGTGCGAGTGCACCACGATGGTCCGGGTCATCACGCCACCACCCGGTAGCCGTCACCGTCCGCATGCGGCCCCCGCGCCGCACGTGGCCGGTGCAGGGCCAGCATGGTGACGTCGTCGTGCTGTTCGGCGGTGCCGGTGTGCTCGCGCACCGCCCGGTCCATCAGGTCGACCACGTCCCGGCCGCTCGCCGGGGGGCCGGCGAGCAGTTCGAGCATCCGCTCGTCACCGAGGAAGTAGCCCTCGGGGCAGCGCGCCTCGGGGACTCCGTCGGTGAACACGAACAGGGTGTCGCCCGGGTCGAGCTGGGCGTAGCCGAGGGTGTAGACGCAGTCGGGCAGGACCCCGACCGCCGGTCCCGTGACCTCCAGCATCCGGGTGCCGGAGCCGTCGCCGGAGAGCAGCAGCGGCGGGTTGTGGCCGCCGTTGATGTAGACGAGGCTGCCGGTGTGGGGGTCCAGGACGCCGAAGAAGAGGGTGGCGAAGTATCCCTGCCTCAGGTGGTTGCGGGTGAGGTAGCCGTTGGTGGCGGTGACCGCGTTGAGCAGCGGCGTGGCACCGACCACCGGGGCGCGCCGGCTGCCGCCGGTGCGGCCGGCGGCCATCAGGTGCTGGAGGCCGCTGTTCTCGGCGGTGTGGCGGAGCAGGGAGCGGATGAGCGCCATGAAGAGCGCCGCGCCCACCCCCTTGTCGCAGACGTCGGCGACCACCACGGCCAGCCTGCGGCCGCGGGAGATCTCGAAGACGTCGTAGAAGTCCCCGGCGACCTGCCGCGCCGGCCGGAAGCGCACGTCGATCTCCCAGCCGGCGGGCACGGGCAGTGATTCGGGCAGGAAGCCGGCCTGGATCTCCCGGCCGATCTCCAGCTCCTTCTCGTAGCCCATGAGTTCGGCGCGGGCGTCGGCCTCCTGCACGGTGCGGCCGAGCCCGGCGCGCTCGGTGCAGCTGCGCAGCCGGGCCCCGACCAGGGAGGGCAGGAAGGGCGGGACCAGGTAGTCGTGGCCGAGCCGGACGTGCCGTTCCAGGGCGGCGAAGTCCCCCGCGGTCCAGGCGACCACGATCGGGGCCCCGGCCCAGCGGCGCAGCCGGCGCACGACCGTGCGCACGATGTCCGGGTCGGCTTCGGCGGGGACCAGGAGCACGTCCCCGGCGGGCAGCGCGTCCAGGCGGCCGCGCAACAGGTGCGAGAGGGTGGGGCTGACGAGTTCCGCGTCCATCAGCCGGAGCGATTCGAGCAGTTCGGCCGGCGGCAGCGGGTCCACGTCGAGGATGATCACGGTTGTGGAGGGCATGCGTCCGTCCCCTCGGCCTTGACGGTCAGCGTGCTGATGTTGCGGCCGTCCCTGCGGGCATAGGTGTACGCGTCCACGCTGGTCAGGGCCAGGTGGATGCCGAGGCCGCCGACCCGCCGCCGCTCCGGGGGAACCCCGGGGGCGGGGGGCAGGCGGCCCGCGACGGGGTCGAACGCGGGGGCGGCGTCCTCGATGACGATCCGCACCCCGTCGGGACCGGAGCGGCCCAGGACGGTGATCCGTCCCTCGCCGCCCCGGTACCCGTGCATCACGATGTTGGTGGCCAGTTCGTCGACGGCCAGCCGGATCCGGTAGGTCGCCCCGGTGCCCAGGCGGGCCCGGGCGGCGAGCCGCAGGACGAACGCGGCGATCTCGCCCAGGGCCCCCAGGGTGGCGGGCACCTCCAGTACGGCGGGCTTCCTCGCCAGTTCGACCACGTCAGCCACCGGCCCGGGAGCCCCGCCCGGTCGTGGGCGACTCAGTCATCGGAGAGCACGATGCTGCGGTCGAGTCCGGCCGTGCGGATGGTCCGCGAGACGGGCTCGATGGCGCCGACCACCTTGATGGTGACGTGCTCCGCGACCTTCTGCTGGGCGAAGACCAGGGAGCGCAGCCCGGCGCTGGCCATGTAGCCGACGCCGGCCATCCGGATCTCGACGGTGCCGGTGCCGTGACCGGCGGCCTTCTCGATCGTCTGGTGGAACTCCGGGGCGGTCTTGGCGTCCAGCTCGCCCGTCAGTTCGATCACGGTGGTGTCGCCCTCGATGCTCAGGGACACGGAAAGCGGCATGTCAGGTCTCCTTCGGTCACTCGGGGTCGTTGGCGCGGCCGACCAGGATCACGACCGAGCGCGGGCCGATCAGGTACTTGCCGGCGTTGTCGAGCTCCTGCTCCGTCCCCGGGGTGCGGATGTCGTACGGGGCCTCGGCGCCGGTGTCGGCGAACAGGTGCCAGCTGCGCCCGTGGGGCAGGGCGGGCAGTTCCAGGTCGTGCGCCTCCCAGTGCGAGTTCATGGCGACGTACACCACGTCCTCGTCGGCGGTGCCGCAGCGGGCCACGGCGATCAGCCGGCTCTCCGGCGACCAGTCGGGCTGCCAGGCCCGCTCCCCGTGCCAGCTGATGTCCGGCAGCCCGAGGCTGTCGCGGAGCTTGCCGGTGGGGTGGGTGGTGGAGCGCAGCTCGCGGTGGCGGCCCCGGAAGGCGATCATCTCGCGGGTGAACCGGAGCAGTTCGGCGTTCTCCCCGACCTGGTCCCAGTCGAACCAGGACAGCTCGTTGTCCTGGCAGTACGTGTTGTTGTTGCCCTGCTGGGTGCGGGCGACCTCGTCCCCGGACAGCAGCATCGGGATGCCCTGGCTGGTGAGGAGGATGGCCATGGCGTTCTTCATCTGCCGCAGCCGCAGGGCGTTGACCCCGGGGTCGTCCGTGGGCCCCTCGGCCCCGCAGTTCCAGCTGTTGTTGTCGTTGGCCCCGTCGTTGTTGCCCTCGCCGTTGGCCTCGTTGTGCTTGTCGTTGTACGAGACCAGGTCCGCCAGGGTGAAACCGTCGTGGGCCGTCAGGAAGTTGACGGACGCGGTGGTCCCGCGGCTGGAGTAGAGGTCGGGCGAGCCCGCGATCCGGGTCGCCAGCTCGCCGGTGACCCCGGGGTCGCCCTTGAGGAAGCTGCGCACGGTGTCGCGGTACTTGCCGTTCCACTCGGCCCAGCGGCCGTAGGCCGGGAAGTTGCCGACCTCGTAGAGGCCGCCGGCGTCCCAGGCCTCGGCGATGAGCTTGGTGTGCCGCAGGACGGGGTCGAAGGCGAGCATCTCCAGCAGCGGCGGGTTGGGCAGCGGAGTGCCGTCCAGGTCCCGGCCGAGGATGGCCGCGAGGTCGAACCGGAAGCCGTCGACGTGGTAGTCGGCGACCCAGTGGCGCAGGCAGTCGAGCACGTAGTTGCGCACCACGGGGTGGTTGCAGTTGACCGTGTTGCCGGTGCCGCTGAAGTTGAAGTAGTACCCCTCGGGCGTGAGCATGTAGTACGTGGCGTTGTCGAGGCCCTTGAAGGAGATGGTCGGGCCCTGCTCGTTGCCCTCGGCGGTGTGGTTGAAGACGACGTCGAGGATGACCTCGATGCCGGCCGCGTGCAGGTCCTTGATCAGGGTGCGGAACTCGTCGCCCTGCATCCCGTAGCGTCCGGTGGCCGCGTAGCCGGCCTTCGGCGCGAAGAAGGAGACGGTGTTGTAGCCCCAGTAGTCGTAGAGCTTCTCGCCGGTCTCCGGGTTGCTGCGCGGGTTGTCGCTCTCGTCGAACTCGAAGACGGGGAGCAGCTCGACGCAGTTGACCCCGAGCTCCTTCAGGTACGGGATCTTCTCCCGCAGCCCCGCGAAGGTGCCGGGGGCGGTGACCCGCGAGGAGGGGTGCCGGGTGAAGCCGCGCACGTGGGCCTCGTAGACGACGAGGTCCTCGGCGGGGATCCCCAGCGGGGTGTCGTCGCCCCAGTCGAAGTCCTGGAGGCAGACCCGCGAGCGGTACTGGTAGCCGCGGCTGCGGTCCGGCTCCACGCCCCACACGTCGCGGCCGGCGATCAGCCGGGCGTAGGGGTCGGAGAGGACCTGGCGGGCGTCGAAGCGGTGGCCGGTGACCGGGTCGTAGGGGCCGTCGGCCCGGTACCCGTACTCGATGTTCTCGTGGTCGAGGCCGAAGACCGTCATGGAGAAGACGCTGCCGGTGCGGAACTCCTCGGGGAATTCCAGCTCGGCCATCGGCTCGGGCTCTCCGCGCTTGTAGATGACCAGGGTCATGGAGGTGGCCTGGTCGGAGAAGACGGAGAAGCTGACCCCGCCGGGGACCACGTTGGCCCCGAAGGGGAACGGCTTGCCCGCGCGGACGCGGTACCCGCCCACCTCGTGGGTCGGGTACGCGTCCACGCGCAGCACTCGTTCGGAGCGGGCCTCGCTCATCGCGCGGCCTTGGCCCGGCCGGCGGCGGCCGCGGCCTCGCCGGTCTCGAAGAAGTCGAGGAAGCCGGTGGCCGACATGACGAACCGGACCTCCTCGCTCACCCCGTACAGGGTGACGGCGACGCCGGCGTGCTGGGCCTCGCGGTAGACGACCAGCAGGGTGCGCAGGCCGGCGCTGGAGACGTAGGTGACGGCGGTCAGGTCGATGCGCAGCGGCCGGCCCTCGCGGACCAGCGGCAGCAGGGTCTCCAGCAGGGTGCCGGAGGTCTCGCTGTTGATCTCGCCGGTGGCGACGAGGACGGTACCCGTCTTGTTGCGGCGTTCCTTCACGTTCAGACTCATGTCGTGCTTCCCCTCTGGTTGGGGCGCCCCCCGTTGGGCACTACTTCTGGGCCACCGGCCGGAGCCGGACCTTGACCTTCACCCGTCCCTGGACGTCGGGGAGGTGGACGGTCAGCTCGTCCGCGTCGAACTCCTCGTACGGCTTCTCGTCGATCTCCACGGACGCGATCCGCACCGAGCCCGCGGGCAGCAGGTCGGGCGAGACGCGCAGCGTCCGGCCGGGCAGGTCGGTCGGGTCGGGCTGGAAGTGGAAGTCCATCTCCCGGCCGTTGATGAGCAGGTTGTTGTAGACGGCGGCGAGGTAGCACAGCTCCGCCGAGTGGTACATGGACATCGAGTGGCTGCCCTTGAGCCGCTCGGTGCCGAGCAGGTACGGCGTGCCGCTGGCGAGCACGTTGAAGTACACGGCCCCCTCGTCGTGGTCGAGGAAGAAGGTGTTGTAGAAGGCCTGCGCCTGGCGGGCCTCGCGCAGGTTCGCCTCGCCGCCGACGGTGCCGTTCAGGATGAGGTAGGCGAGGATCGCCTGCTCCTGCTGCCACCAGGCCTTGCGGTCGTGCCAGGCGAAACGGTACGTCTCCTGGTCGCCCTCCTTCACCCGCTCCACGACGTCGTACCAGCCGCCGCGCTGCTGGTCGCTGCCGACGGCCGGCATGATCTCGCCGATCCTGCGGGCGAGCTCCTCGTAGGCGGGCTTGGCCTTCAGCGAGTTCATCCGCATCAGGTTCCAGGCGATCTTCAGGTTGTGCCCGACGACCGCGCGGTTCTGCTGCCAGCTGTGCGCGGTGTCGTGCGACCAGTCGCGGAAGAAGCGCTCCTGGACGAAGGGGCTGTTCTTGTAGTCCGGGAACTTGTCCGCGATGGTGTCGAAGGTGTACTCGAGGAAGTCGGCGTACTTCTGGTCGCCGGTCGCCAGGTACAGGTTGATCAGGTACGCGGGCGCGTGGTCGCCGACCGAGTTCCAGTTCTTGCGCTCGGCGTTCTCGCCGAGGGACTCGTGGTCCGGGCTGAAGAGGATCGGGTCGACGTGCGAGAAGTAGCCGCCCTGCTCCGGGTCGAGGAAGAACTTGTCGAACAGCCGGATGGTGGCGTCGGCGTCGTTCTTGATCCGGACGTCGCCGGTGATCCGGTAGGTCTGGATCGGGCCGGCCAGGGCGTAGATCTGCTCGTACATCGGGATCGCGTCGTAGTCGTCGGAGAACTCCGAGGTGAACAGCTTGCGCTCGGTGTCCCCGTCGACGCTGATGCCGTGGTACCAGTAGACGACGTCTTCCTCGGTGTCCACGACCCGCATGTGCTTGCGCAGGTACTCGGTGCCGCGCTCGGCGACCTCCAGGTACTCGTCCCTGCCGGTCAGCAGGTAGGCCGAGGCCATGCCGTAGACCAGGCGGGAGATGGTGTCGGTCTCCTGGACGTGGCTGGCGGTCTTGTCGCCGCCGAGCCGGATCTCGGTGCGGTACCGGTTGAAGTCCACCGGCCCGTCGCCGAACTGCGCCCGCTTGTAGAAGTCGGCCAGGGACTCGATCTGCTTGACCCACCAGCCGGCGTCCTCGAAGCGGTAGTCCTCGGCGCTGCGGCCCAGGAACACCAGCCGCTTGGCGTCGAAGCGCCCGCCCTGCTCGGGGTAGTGGACGCCGTAGGCGAAGAGGAGGCGGCCCGGGGAGAGCATCTCGTCGATGTGGCCGGAGGCGTCGATGTAGGGCTCGTCCAGGTTGCGGACCAGCTCGGCGCTGGGGCCCGAGGCGAGCGAGACGTCGAACTCCCGGTCGTCGGCGGTCTTCAGCCGCAGCAGCCGCGCGACGGAGTCGAAGCGGACGACGTAGCCCGCGATCGTGTCGGAGAAGGAGAAGCCGGTCGTGCCCGCCATGTCATGCACCTTCCTTGTCGTGTGAGCGGTCGTCCTCGAATCCCTGACTGACCTCGACGATCACCCCGTCGGGATCGCGGACCCACACGGTCCGCCAGCCGCAGACGAAGTCGTCGAAGTCCAGCGGCCCCAGGGTCACGTCGGCCTCGTCGCCCAGTTCCGCGAGGAACGCGTCGACGCTGTCGGTCTGGAAGGCCAGGTGCCGGATCCGGCCCGGGGCCGGCGGCCCGTCGTCGTGGGCCGGACGGGCCGGCTCGGCGGCCGACCCGAAGAGCTCCAGGTACGCGTCCCCCTTGCGCAGGAACACGATCCGCGCCTCCCCGAGGTCGACCACCCGGGCCCGGGTGAAGCCGAAGTAGCGGGTGTAGAACTCCTCGGTGCTCTTTTGGTCGGCGCAGTTGAGGCCCACGTGCGACCAGGCCATCGGGCGGTCGGCGGCGCCGGCCATCAGACGCTCCCCCGGCCCCGCCCGGCCGCCACCAGCTCGATGATCCGGCGGGCGAAGAGGTGGTGGTGGGCGCCGGTGCGGCCGGTGACCAGGTCCCCGTCGACCACCACGTCCTCGTTGACGTACTCGGCGCCCATGTTGCGGACGTCGCCGATGAGGTTGTTGTGGCAGACCACCTTGCGGCCGCGGACCTTGTCCGGGATCGAGGAGGCCAGCCACATGCCGTGGCAGATGATCCCCTTGAGGACCGTGGGCTCCTCGAAGGCCCGGCGCAGGAACTCGGTCGCGGGCGCCAGCACGTCCACGTCCTCGGTGTAGCGCAGCCGGTCGGCGACCATGCCCGAGGGCACGATGACCGCCGCGTACCGGCGCAGCTCCTCGTCGCCCAGCCCCTCCAGGGACTTGTCGGCGGTGAACGGCGCCCGGTACTCGTGCCCGGAGAAGGTGATGGAGTCGTTGCCCCACAGCCGGGTCAGGAAGTCGACCTCGGCGCCCTCCTCCGCGAAGCGGCTGCGGTAGTAGAAGATCTCCGGCTCGTAGAAGTCGCTCTCGACCAGGACCGCGATCCGCGTCCCGCTCAGCGCGCCCTCGCGCAGTACGACGTCAGGCACGTCGGGCCCCCCTGTTCCGGCCGGTGAGGAAGTCCGCCGCGCGCTCGGCGATCATCGCGATGGCGGTGTGGCAGTTGCCCGACGGGACGGCCGGCATCACGCTGGCGTCGACGACGCGCAGGTTCCGGACGCCGTGCACCCGCAGCTCGGGGTCGACGACGGCGAGGTCGTCGACGCCCATGCGGCAGGAGCCCGCCTGGTGGTGGTAGCTCTCCGCCTTCTGCCGCACGAAGGTCCGCAGGTCCTCGTCGGTGACGGCGCCGGGCCCCGGCTGGAGCTCCTGCTTGTACCAGGGCGAGAAGGCCGAGGTGGCGAAGATCTCCCGGGCGAGCTTGACACCCTGCACCATCCGCTCCAGGTCCCAGCGGTCGCCCAGGTAGTTCGGGTGGATCAGCGGGTGGGCGAGCGGATCGGCGCTCGCGAGCCGGATCCAGCCGCGCGAGACGGGGCGGACGACGCCGGGGAGGATGGACACCGTGTTCGGGTGGTCCTGGCCGACGATCACGTCGAAGGGGACGTGGACGAAGGCGATCTGGAGGTCCGGCGCGGGCAGCCCGGGCCGGGAGGAGAGGAACAGGGCGCTCTCCGACAGGTTCTGCGCCGGCGCCGGGAGCTCCTGGGTGACCTCGGCCATCAGCCCGGTCAGGACGTGGTTGTGGAAGTTCTCGCCGACCCCGGGCACGGCCGCGGTGACCGCGATGCCGTGCTCCCGCAGCCGTTCGGGGTGCCCGATGCCGGAGAGCAGCAGCAGCTTCGGGGACTCGATCGCCCCGGCGGCCACGATCACCTCGCGGCGGGCCCGTACGGTGTGCGTCCCCGGGGCCGGCGCGGTGCTGTGGCCGTCCCGGACGGTACGGCCCGGGATCTCCGCCGGGGGGCCGCTCTGGACGTACTCGACGCCCGTGCAGGTGTCCCCGTCGAAGAGCAGCCGGGTGGACTGGGCGCTGGTGCGCAGGGTCAGGTTGGGGCGGGTGAGGGCCGGCTCCAGGTAGGAGGCCAGGGTGCCCTGGCGGCGGCCGTCGGCCACGTCGATGTGGTGCCAGCCGGTGCCGAAGAGGCCGCCGCGCGGGCCGTCGGTGTTGAAGTCGTCGATCTCGCCGTGGCCGAGCTCGACGGCGGCGTCGATGAAGGCGCGGGAGACCGGGTTGGGCCCGTGCCGCCCCGCGTTGGTGACGCGCTGGGGTCCGGCGGTGCCGGTGGTGGGGGCGGTGACGTCCTCCTGGGCCTCCAGGAGGGCGAAGTACGGCAGCACGTCCTCGTACGCCCAGCCGGCCGCGCCCTGGTAGGCCCAGTTGTCGAAGTCCGAGGCGTGGCCCCGGATGTGCATCATGATGTAGAGGTTGCTGCTGCCGCCGGGGGCCTTGCCGCGCGGTTCGTACGTGCGGCGCCCGCCCAGGCCCGGCTGAGGGACGCTGGTGTAGCCCCAGTCGACGGGTCCGCCGAGCAGCTTGTACCAGGAGGACGGGTCGTCCACCTCGGGCGGGATGCGGTGGCCGCCGGCCTCCAGGACCAGGACGGAGACGTCCGGGTCGGCGGAGAGGCGGTCGGCGAGGACGCTGCCGGCGGTGCCGGAGCCGACGATCACGTAGTCGTACTGCTCTGTGGCCACGGTCCGGTCCCCTCAGTCCTGGCTCAGCACCTGGAAGGGGACGGTGTCGTGGTAGTTCGCCATGTAGGCGATCCGGCCGTCCACGATCCGGAAGAAGTTCATCACCTCGGCCTCGATGGCCTGGCCGGAGGGGCTGACGGCGGTGAGGTGGGAGACGGCCGCGGCCTTCTCCCCGTCGACCAGGAAGTGCACGGGCTCGTTGCGGAAGACCCGGTACATGGTCCCCATGCCCTTCATCATCGAGCGCAGGGTCTCCAGGCCCTCGATGTGTCCGGCGAGCTGCTCGTCCATGACCTGGTCCTCGGCGAACAGGTCGCACCAGCGGTCCCAGTCACCGGCGTTGGCGTACTCGTAATACTTGGTCAGGATCTCTCGGGCGTCCATCGCGTCTCTCATCCCCCTATCGGTCCCTGCGGGTGCCGTCCGGCGCGAAGGGCGCCCAGAACTGGCTGAAGGCACTGGCCGTGTCGCCGAAGAGCCCGTCGCGGCCCTCGACGACCCGCCCGTCCCGCCACCGCATGAAGTGGAAGACCGGGTAGTCCATCCGCTCGTACGGGGAGCCGCTCGCCGGGTCCGCGCCGTCCCGCAGGGCGGTGTTGCGGCAGACGTCGGCGCTGCAGTCCGGTCCGGTGAGGACGGCCTCCAGCTCCATGCGGAAGGTGCCGCCGGTGAGCTTGTGGGTCTGGCCCATCAGCTCCAGGAAGGCGTCCAGGCTCTCGTACCAGCCGGCCAGCGGGTGGTTGCCGGGCACCAGCCAGCGCAGGTCCTCGGAGTAGTACTCCAGGATGCGCGCGCGGTCTCCGGAGCCGAGGGCGCGGTAGGCGGCCTCGACCCGTTCGCGGGTCACCTCGGTCATCGCCCCGGCCCCCTCAGAGCGAGCCCGAACCGGGCATCGGCGCCAGTCCGTTGACGGTGTACTGCTTGATCTGCGGTCCGTCCGCGCCCGCCACCAGGGTCCAGGTCTGGTCGGCGTCGAAGCCGAGCCACTGGCTGCGGGCGGCCGGCGCGTCCCAGATCTTGGCCTGCCAGTTGACGAGGACGCGGACGACCGCCCGGTCCCCCTCGATGACCGGCTCCACCTTGGTGACCGTGTGCACCTCGTCGAAGAACCGGTGGGTGACGGCGTCGTACCAGCGGGCGAAGCCCTGGTGGCCGAGGAAGGTGTCCTCGGGGACCTTGAACTCCAGGTCCTCCGTGATGAGGGCGAGGACCTGCTCCAGCGGGAGGTGGCGGTCCAGGGCCACGTACCAGTTCTCGGCGAAGGTGCGGATCGCGTCCTCGGTCAGCCGCTCGGCGGGCATGCGGTCTCCTCCTGTTCGGTGTGGTCCGGTCGGTTCAGATCTGGACGTCGACGAGGAACGGGCCGGGGTGGGCCAGCATCCGGTCCACGGCGGCCGCCGCCTCGTCCGGCTTCTCCACCCGCGTCCCGTCGGCGCCCAGCGCCCGGGCCAGCCCCGCGAAGTCGATCTCGGGGCGGGAGAGGTCGAAGGAGCCCGGGAAGGGGTGCTCGGCGATGTCCCGTTCGCGCCAGTACTGGGCGATGTTGTCGTCGAGCAGCCGGTACTTGCGGTTGTTGCAGACCACGAACTTGGCGTCGATCCCGTGCCGGACCGCCGTCCACAGCGCCTGGTAGGTGTACATCGACCCGCCGTCGCCCGCGAAGCCGACGACGAGCCGGTCCGGGCGGGCCAGCTTGGCGCCGACCGCCCCCGGGAAGCCCACGCCCAGCGAACCGCCCCGGGTGAGGTGGTAGTCGCCCGGCCGCTCCGGCGGCAGGTGGCGGGTGACCAGCGGGGAGGTGGTGAGCGCCTCGTCGAAGACGATCAGGTCCCCGCGGGTGCGTTCGGCCAGGGTCCGCAGGAAGACGCCCATCGGCGTGTCGTCGTCCGGGGACGCCTGCCCGGCGGCACGGACCCGCTCCCGGGTCCGTACGTCGATCCGCGCGGCCGCCGCCGCCCGCCGGGCCGGGGTCAGCCGCTGTTCCAGTACGACGGCCAGCGCGCGCAGCGCCTGGCGCGGGTCGGCGGCCAGTCCGAGGTCGACGGGGTGGTTCTTGGCGATCTCGTAGGCGTTCAGGTCGATGTGCACGACCTTGGCGCCGGGCCGGAAGGGGCTCTCCAGTTCGGGGAACACCTCGGGGAAGACGTAGGTGCCGACGATCAGCACCCCGTCCGCCCCGCCGACCAGCTCCTTGCTGTGCGGGCCGAACATGTGGCCGGTCTGGCCCCGGCGCAGCGGGTGCGAGGCCGCGATGTTGACCTCGGAGGAGTCGACCTCGTACACGTCGGCGCCCAGCAGCTCGGCGACGGCGGCGAGTTCGGCCTGCGCCCCGGAGAGCGAGACCCCGTCCCCGACGAGGACCACCGGGCGTTCGGCGGAGGCCAGCAGCTCGGCCGCCCGGCCCACCGAGGCCGGCGAGGGCGCCACGTCCGTGAGCGGCACCGTGGCGGGCAGGACGGGCTCGGAGTTGAGCTCGTCCAGGACGTCCATGGGCAGCGCCACGAACACCGGTCCGCGCGGCGGGGTCAGGGCGATCTTCACGGCCCGCCGGATCGTGCGCAGCACGGACCGGGGGTCGGTGACCCGGGTCGCGTACTTGGTGACGGGTTTGGCCATGGCCACCAGGTCGGAGGCCATCTGGGCGTCCATGGCGTCGTAGCGCACCCCGGCGTCGCCGGCGACCACCACCAGGGGCGTGTGGCCGCGCAGCGACTGGTAGAGCATCCCGATGCCGTTGCCCAGCCCCACTCCGGAGTGGAGCTGGAGCAGCGCCGCACCCCCGGTGGCCCGGGCGTAGCCGTCGGCGATGCCGGCGGCCACGGTCTCCTGGAGGGCCAGGACGTACTGGAAGTCCGCCGCCGCGTCGACCGCGTCGAGGAATCCCTGTTCCACCGTTCCCGGATTTCCGAACATCACCGTCAGGCCGTCGGCCTTGAACTGCTCGATCAGCCTTTCCCGTCCGGGAGTGGCTTCGGAATTCATCGGACTCCCCCTCATTCCCCTACCACCCGTAACGGGTGAGACCGTTCTCCAGGACTTCCACGATCTTCTGCCCCGTGAGATACGAGTCGGGGGTGGAGCGCCCGGTGACGAAGGGATAGTCGACTATCACCGACAGCGGGTGGCCGAAATTCCCGTGATAGGCGCCGCGCGGGCCGGTCGCGTCGCGCAGGATGTACTCCAGCGGGTACGGCGGCGGGCCCATGTTGAAGTCGGTACCGAGGAATCCGGTGCCGTCCTTGTAGTCGTACTCCTTGCAGTGGCCGGTGACGTGCTTGCCCCAGATGATGCTCTTGCGGTCGCCCCAGTCGCGGGCGAAGGCCAGGCAGGCGACGCCGTAGCACTCGGCGGCCACGACCTTGCCGGCGTCCTTGAAGGCCAGGATCAGGGCGTGGACCCGCTCGTTGTTGGCGAGGTCCACGATGGGACCGCTGCCGCCGACGATGAGGACCGCGTCGTAGCCGGCGATGTCGGCCTGGAGCTTCTCCAGGTCGCGGTGGTACTGCTCCAGCTTGCGCAGGTACTCGCCGTCGCTCGTGTACGGGCGCTCCGGCACCCACGCCTCGATGTCGAGGGGCGTGTCGAGGCGGTTCGACTGCTCGAACTCCCGGCCCAGCCGGGCGTTCTCCTCCGAGGTGACCGAGCGGCCGAGCGGAGGGTCGACGAAGTTCGGGTCGAGGCTCGGCGGAAGCGCGTGGGCGCGCTTTCCGGTCGGCGTGGCGAATGTGATCTCGTAGCCCTGCTCGTCGAACTTCGAAACGGGACCGATCAGTTCCTCGGACCAGTAACCGTGTTCGGAGACAATGACCAGAATCTTTCTGCTCACGGATTCCTCCAGGCGCGGCCTGTTGTCGTTTGCGTCCCCAACACTGGGGGCGCCCGGAGCCTGCGTCAAAGGGCTGGAATGCGACTTCGTGAGGTAGCGGGCAAGGTCGTGGCGGCACCTCACCTAGTAGCCCCGCGAGGTCAGGAAGTACGTGCCGGACTTCCTGACCTCGGCCGGATCGCTGAACCATTTCAAGATCCCCGATTTATGGTCTGGACGCGCCGTGCCGGTCGGGCGCGCCGGGTCAGGAGTGCGTGAGGAGAGGGACGGGGACGATGACGAAGGACCTGTTGTGCACACACGTCGACCAGATACGTGCCGTGAAGCCATCGGCCGAGGGCTGCGAGGAGTGCCTGCGCCTCGGGGACGTCTGGGTGCACCTGCGGATGTGCCTGAGCTGCGGACACGTCGGATGCTGCGACTCCTCGAAGAACCGGCACGCCACCCGGCACTTCCGGGCGACGGCCCACCCGATCGCGGCCTCGCACGAGCCCGGTGAGGACTGGGCCTGGTGCTACGCCGACCAGCTCATGCTGGAGCCGGCGTGAGCGCGGCCCAGGGGAGCCCCGCCTCCCCCGCCACGAGCGCCGCCGCCTCGGGGAGCCCCGAACGGGCCGAGAGCCGCAAGCCCGTGATCCTGGCCGTGGACGACGACCCTCAGGTGCTGCGGGCGGTGCGCCGGGACCTGCGCAGCGCCTACGGGGACCGCTACCGGGTGCTCGGCGCCTCCTCGGCCGCGGACGCCCTGAAGATCCTGGACTCCCTCGACGAGCGCGGGCACGACCCCGCGCTGTTCCTCGTCGACCAGCGGATGCCGGACGTCACCGGCGTGGAGTTCCTGCTGGAGGCCGTCAGCCGGTTCCCGGACGCCCGCCGGGTGCTGCTGACGGCGTACGCGGAGACGGACGCGGCCATCACCGCCATCAACCGGGTCCGGCTGGACTACTACCTGCTCAAGCCCTGGGACCCGCCGCACGAGCGGCTCTTCCCGGTCCTGGACGACCTGCTCTCCGACTGGCTGGCCACCTACCGGCCGGCGTACGACGGGATCATCGTCGCGGGCCACCTGGTCTCCCCCGGCACCCACGCCGTCCGGGACTTCTTCACCCGCAACGGGCAGCCGTTCCGCTTCCTGAACGTCGAACGGGACCCCGAGGCGCTGACGGTGATCGCCGACGCGCAGGCCGGTGCCGCGCTGCCGCTGGTGCGCTTCCCCGACGGCTCGGTGCTCACCGCGCCGACCGACACCGAACTCGCCCGGCACCTGGGCCTGGCCACCACCGCCTCGCGCCCGCACTACGAGTGCGTCATCGTCGGCGCCGGCCCGGCCGGGCTGGCCGCCGGGGTGTACGCGGCCTCCGAGGGCCTGTCCACGCTGATGCTGGACTCCCGCGCGCCGGGCGGCCAGGCCGGTACCTCCAGCCTGATCGAGAACTACCTCGGCTTCCCCTCGGGCCTCTCCGGCGGGGACCTGACCCGCCGGGCCACCATCCAGGCCTCCCGGTTCGGCGCGGAGATCCTGCACCCGGTGGAGGTGGTCTCCCTCACCCGGGACGACCCGGCGAAGATCCTGACCCTGGCGGACGGTACCGAGATCAGCGCCGAGACGGTGCTGCTGGCGACCGGGGTCTCGTACAACCGGCTGCAGGCCCCCGGCGCGGACCGCTTCGAGGGCGCGGGGCTGTACTACGGGGCGGCGACCACGGAGAGCTCGGCCTGCATCTCCCAGCACGTGTTCATCGTGGGCGGCGCCAACTCGGCCGGGCAGGCCGCGGTGCACTTCGCCAAGTACGCGGCCCGGGTGACCATCCTGGTCCGCGCGGCCTCCCTCGACGCGAGCATGTCCCGCTACCTGATCGACGAGATCGAGCGCACCCCGAACATCGAGGTGAAGGTGCGCACGACCGTCACCGCCCTGGACGGCGGGGAGCACCTGGAGCGGATCACCCTGCACGACGCGGACACCGGCGAGGACCGGGAGGTCCCGGCCCGGTTCATGTTCACGTTCATCGGGGCGCGCCCGCACACGGACTGGCTGTCGGGGGTGGTGGAGCGCGACGAGTACGGCTTCGTCCTCACCGGCTCCGACCTGATCGCCAACGGGGGCGAGCTCCCGGCGGAGTGGAGCCTGGAGCGCGCGCCCTACCCGCTGGAGACCAGCGTCCCCGGGGTCTTCGCGGCGGGCGACGTACGGGCCCACTCGGTCAAGCGGGTCGCCTCGGGCGTGGGCGAGGGGGCGATGGCGGTCTCGCTGATCCACCGCTACCGCTCGATGGGCTGAAGCCGAGAGCGAACGCCCGGGCCCTTGCGATCAAGAGGAGAGTGGACGCAACGTTGATTACATGATTACAGCCGAACAGAGCGAGAAGCTCCGCGCGTGGTTCGCCGAGCGCCTGCCGGTGGACGTCTACGAGTCCCTCGTCTCGGTCACGGTCGACCGGGAGGAGATCACCGTCGTCGGCGCCGTCCCGGCGTCCGAGTCGGTCAAGGAGTTCCGCGAGCGCACCCGCGAGCAGCGCGTCGAGGTGGCCCGCGAGGCCGAGGAGCTCTACCGCCGCAAGGTCGCCTGGGGCGTGAGGTCGGGTGAGGAGACCGTGCTCTTCACCCACCTCGCGGTCCCCGTCATGACCCGGCTGCGCCAGTCCGAGCGCCAGGTGCTCGACACCCTGGTCGCCGGCGGTGTGGCGCGCAGCCGGGCGGACGCCCTGGCCTGGTGCGTACGCCTCGTCGGGGAGAACGCCGACGAGTGGCTCCGGGAGCTGCGGGAGTCCCTCGACGAGGTGCGCCGGGTCCGCGCGCAGGGCCCCGACCTCCAGAAGTCTCAGCCGGAGTGACGGAAATCCCCACCGGGCACTGATGATCCCGGAAAGTATCCGGGACGACCTGATCCCAGGGAGAGGCACGCACACCATGACCACCACCGTCGAGTACATCCGCTACCGGATCGCCTCGCAGGACCAGCAGGCCTTCGAGGAGTCGTACGCCCGCGCGGCCGAGGCCCTGGCCGCCTCGCCCGAGTGCATCGACTACGAGCTGGCCCACAACACCGAGGACACCGAGCGGTACATCCTGCGGATCCGCTGGACCTCGGTCGACGCCCACCTCAACGGCTTCCGCAAGGGCGAGCACTTCCCGGCGTTCTTCCAGGCGATCCGCCCGTACGTGACGAACATCGAGGAGATGCAGCACTACACCGTCACCGACGTCGTCGGCCCGGGAAAGGCCGCCGGACAGTCATGAGCACCACGCCCACGATCTACGAGTGGATGGGCGGCGCGGAGGCGATGCGCCGCCTCACCGACGTGTTCTACGACCACGCCCTCCAGGACGAGATCCTCGCCCCCGTCTTCGCGGGCATGGACGCGGAGCACCCGCAGCACGTCGCGGTCTGGCTGTCGGAGGTCTTCGGCGGCCCGGCCGACTACTCGGCGCACCACGGCGGCCACATGCACATGGCCACCAAGCACCTGGGGCGCGGCATCACCGAGGAGCAGCGCCGCCGCTGGGTGGACCTGCTGCTGGACACGGCCGACGAGGTCGGCCTCCCGACGGACCCCGAGTTCCGGGCGGTGTTCGTCTACTACATCGAGTGGGGCACCCGGATGGCCCTGATCTACTCGGGCCCCAACCCGCCGCCGGTGGACGCGGCCGACATCCCGGTCTGGTCCTGGGGCCAGACCCCGCCGTGGATCCCGAAGACGGCACAGGACTGAACGAGGAGGCCCGCCTCCGGATCCAGCCCCGCCGGCGATTGAGGCGCGGGGGTCCGGGGGCGGAGCCCCCGGCAACGGACCGCACCCGAGGACCTGCACCCGCACCCGCCCACGGGCCGCCGCTCAGCCGGCCAGGACCACCGTCAGCGGCGGCGCCCCGGCCTGCTCGCGCCAGAACTCGGCGGCCTCCTCCAGGATCTCCCCCAGCGTCTCCCAGTCCTCGTCCCGCTCGGCGGCGTACCCGCGCCAGGACGTCACCGCCAGCAGCCGCCCCGGCGCCTCCGGCAGCCAGGACAGGTCGATCAGCGCGTCGGCGAGCGCGTCCCAGTTCCCGCCGAACCACTCCGGCACCCGCAGGGCCGCCGCGCAGCGCCGCATCAGTGCCGCCTTGCTCCGCACCCCGTCCAGGTCCAGCCGCACGGTCGTCCAGCCGGCCTCCTCGGCGGCGGCCAGGGCGGGGGCGAGCGGCTGGGGGGCGAGGGTCATCGGAGAACCGCCTTGAAGGTCTCGTAGTGGTCGTCCGTGTAGTAGAACTCCCCGCCCCCGCCGGTGATGATCCGGCGGGCGCCGCGGTCACGCGACCCCGGGGTCCTGACCGTGTACTCGTGGTAGTAGCCGCGCTTCTGCTTCGGCAGGACCTTCTCGAAGTTCCCGAAGACGGTCCCGTCCTGCCGGTACGGGTACGGGCCGCCCTTGTCGATCAGCGCGAGCACCTCGCGGGCCTGCGGGGGCAGCGCGTCCGCCCGTACGGTGGCCATCCCCTTCGCCCACGAGGGCGCGGGGGCGGCGCTGGCCCCCGTACCGGCGGGCGCGGCCCGCTCCGTCTTGCCGCCGCAGGCCACGGCCGCCGTCAGCGCGAGGCACAGGAACAGGGCCCCCAGCGCGCGCCGCAACGACCGGGGCACGTTCCGAAAGATCATGCACCGATCGTGCCAAATATCCGTTTTCCCGGCCACCCGCCGGACCGGAGCCCGTCAGAGCACGGACATCCTGTTGTACGGGCTGAGGACGCGTTTGCGCACCGAGCCGAAGTCGACGCAGACGGCCACGCCCTCCTCGACGTCGACCACCCGGCCGAGGCCGTACGCGTCGTGACTCACCCGGTCGCCCACTCCGAATCGCCGCACGGGCGGCTCCACGGGGGGCGCGAAGGGACTGGACGACAAA
This sequence comes from Streptomyces sp. NPDC089915, assembly GCF_040684675.1. NCBI lineage: Bacteria > Bacillati > Actinomycetota > Actinomycetes > Kitasatosporales > Streptomycetaceae > Streptomyces > Streptomyces sp. NPDC089915. The sequence continues at coordinate 55,561 of NZ_JBFBGN010000029.1, forward strand.
TGGCGGCGTGACGCCGCGGGTCTGGTCATCGGACTCAGTATGCGCCCCGAGAGCCGCCCCCGGGCCGCCGCTCGGGTCTCGATTGCGGCACGGGCACCTCCGGGGGACGGCCGGCGCCGTTCCCGTCAGTCGTCCGGGTCCGCGCGCTCCAGCGCGGGCCGCAGCCCCGGGGCGGACTCGGTCAGCAGGTAGTCCGCCACCGCCGTGTCCGTCACCAGGCTGGTCACCAGACCGGAGCGGAGCACCGCGCCGATCGCGGCGGCCTTGCGCAGCCCGCCCGCGATCGCCACGACCTCGGGGATCCGGCGCAGCCGGTCGGCCTCGACGGTGATGCACCGCTCGCCGAGGTCCCGGCCGACCCGGCGGCCCTCCGCGTCGAAGAGGTGGGCCGACATCTCGGCCGCCACGCCCAGGGAGGCGTAGTGCGCCCGCTCCTCGTCCGTGAGCATGTCGTGCACGGTCGAGATCCCCGGCTCCCAGGAGCCGATGGACACGGCCGCCACGGTGACCTTGTCGAAGTACTCGAAGGCCCGCGCGATGCCCGTCTGGTTGCGCAGCGCCGCCGCCGTCGCCGGGTCGGGCAGCAGCATCGGCGCGTAGATGGGGTGCGCGTCCCCGCCGGAGACCTGCGCGGCGCGCCGCACGGCCTCCACGGACCCGCGCTCGGCCGTCCCGGCGTCGTACACGCCGGTCAGCTGGACGACCGTGCACGGCGGCAGCCGGTGCAGGGAGGCCGCCATGTGGATGGTGGAGCGCCCCCAGGCCAGACCGAGGACGTCGCCCTCGTTGACGAGCTCGCCCAGCAGGTCGGCCGCGACCGCCCCGAGGTTCTCCGGATCGGGCGCGTCCTCGCTCGCGTCGGCCGGGGACTCGACCACGACGGCGTGCCGCAGCCCGTACCGGGCGCGGAGCGCGTCCGAGCGCTCCGCGTCCAGTTCCGCCGGTACCCGGATCTCGATGCGGACGAGGTCGCGTTCGAGGGCGGTCTCCAGGACCCGGGCCACCTTGAAGCGGCTCACGCCGAACTCCTCGGCGATCTGGATCTTGGACTTGCCCTCCAGGTAGAAGCGGCGCGCCATGGCCGCCGCCTGTACCAGCTCCGCGGGTCCCATCCGCAGGGCTGACCGTCCCGCCGACATTGCAGACACCGCGCTCTCCTCACTGCTCTTCACACTGTCGTGTTCACACTCTCGACTCGCCGTTCATCCTGTCAGATCCGACGGCCGTAGATCAGCCTGGACGGCTTCCGTTCACCGAGCTGTTCACCAACGCTTGGCTCAGTGGTCGCAGGCCCAGGGCGCCGCCGCGATCGCCGCACCCGCCTGGTCACGCAGAGTCCGCACCGCGGCGGCCGGGTCGACCGCCCCGTAGACCGCGCTGCCGGCCACGAACACGTCCGCGCCGGCCTCCGCGACCCGCTCGATCGTGGTGGCCGAGACACCGCCGTCGACCTGCAGCCACAGGTCCAGTCCGTGCTTGGCGATCAGCTCCCGGGTCCGGCGGACCTTGGGCAGCATGATGTCGAGGAAGGACTGGCCGCCGAAACCGGGCTCGACGGTCATGATCAGCACCATGTCGAGCTCGGGGAGGATGTCCTCGTACTGCTCGATCGGGGTGCCGGGCTTGAGCGCCATGGCCGCCCGGGCGCCCTTGGCCCTGATCTCGCGCGCGAGGCGCACCGGTGCCGCGGCGGCCTCGGCGTGGAAGGTCACCGAGCCGGCGCCCGCCTCCACGTACTGCGGCGCCCACCGGTCGGGGTCCTCGATCATCAGGTGCAGGTCGAGCGGGATGTCCGTGGCCCGGCTCAGGGACTCCACGATCGGCACGCCGAGGGTGAGGTTCGGGACGAAGTGGTTGTCCATGACGTCGACGTGCAGCCAGTCGGCCCCCTCGACGGCCCTGGCCTCCTCGGCGAGACGGGCGAAGTCGGCGGACAGGATGCTGGGATTGATCTGAACGGCCATGCCCCAAGCCTGCCATGCCCCCGCCCACTTCAGGCCACGGCCCTGGAACTCGGGCTCCCGGCAGTGCCGCCTGCCCCTCCGGGGCGCCCCGGACCGCGACAATGGCCCTCCCCGCGACTGCCTGGAGGACTGTGTGAAGACGGCTCTGACGAACGTCCGCGTCTTCGACGGCCGGCGGCTCCTCGAACCGGCCACCGTCGTCGTCGACGGCGCCCTCATCGGGACCTCCGCGGAAGGTGCCCGCACGCTCGACGGCGGCGGCGCCGTCCTGCTGCCGGGGCTCATCGACGCCCACGTCCACCTGCACGGCCCCGAGAACCTCCGGCGGCTGCGCGACCACGGGGTCACCACCGCCCTGGACATGGCCACCTGGCCCCCGGCCCTCGTCGACTCGCTGCGCGGGGTTCCCGGGCTCACCGACGTCCGCAGCCCCGGCACCCTCGCCATCGCGGCGGGCGGCCTGCACTCCGGGATGCCCGGGGTGCCCCCGGACAGCGTGGTGACGGGCCCCGGGGACGCGGAGCGGTTCGTCGCGGCGCGGGTGGCCGAGGGCGCGGACTACATCAAGATCGTCGCCGACCGGCCCGGGCCCGGGGCCCTGGACCAGCCCACCCTCGACGCCCTGGTCGCCGCCGCGCACGCGCGCGGCAGGCTGGTCGTGGCCCACGCGGCGGCCGTCGAGGCCTACGCCATGGCCCAGGAGGCCGGGGCCGACGTACTCACCCACGTCCCCGGCGACCACGCCCTCGACGCGGCCGCCGCGGCCCGTATGCAGGCCGCCGGACGGGCCGCCGTGCCGACCCTGACCATGATGGAGGGCCTCGCTGCGGCCGGGCTGCCGGGCGTGGACTACGCGGCGGCCCGGGGAAGCGTCGCCGCCCTGCACCGGGCGGGGGTGCCGGTCCTCGCCGGGACCGACTCCAACGCCACCCCCGGCGTCCCCTTCACCCCGGAGCACGGCAGCAGCCTCCACCACGAGCTGGAACTGCTCGTGGACGCCGGCCTGTCCCCGCTGGACGCCCTGCGCGCCGCCACGGTCCTGCCCGCCCGCCACTTCGGCCTCACCGACCGGGGCGCGGTCCGCCCCGGCCTGCGCGCCGACCTCGTCCTGGTCGACGGCGACCCCCTCGCCGACGTCCGCGCCACCCGCCGGATCCTGCGCGTGTGGTGCGCCGGCGCCGAGCACCCCGCCGGCTGAGCCGGACCGTCAGGCGGTGCGGCGCAGCAGGGCCAGGTACATCGCGTCCGTACCGTGCAGGTGCGGCCACAGCTGGACGTCCGGGCCGTCGCCGAGGGCCGGGACGCCCTCCATGTACGGGCGGGCGTCGATCAGCTCGGCCGCGACGGGCAGGTTGCCCGCGCCCCGGCCCTTGAGGACGTCCTCCACCACGACCCGGGTCTCCGCCAGGTGCGGGGAGCAGGTCGCGTAGCCCACGACGCCGCCGACCCGCACCGCGGACAGGGCCTCGCGCAGCAGGGCGCGCTGGAGCGGCGCGAAGCCCTCCAGGTCCTGCGGGCGGCGCCGCCAGCGGGCCTCCGGACGGCGCCGGAGCGCGCCCAGGCCGGAGCAGGGGACGTCCATCAGCACCCGGTCGAAGGAGCCCGGGCGCCACGGCGGGCGGGTGCCGTCGGCGGCGATGACCTGGTACGGGCCCGGGTTGCCGGCCAGCGACCGCTCCACCAGGCGGGCCCGGTGCGGCTGCTTCTCGGAGGCCAGCAGGAAGGCACCGCGCCCGGCGGCCAGCGCGCCCAGCAGCGACGCCTTGCCGCCGGGGCCCGCGCAGCCGTCCAGCCAGCGCTCGTCCCGGCCCTCGACCGGGGCCGCCGCCAGGGCCATGGCCACCAGCTGGCTGCCCTCGTCCTGGACTCCGGCGCGGCCCTCGCGGACCGCCTCCAGCGCGCCCGGCTCGCCGCCCTCGGCCATCCGCACCGCGTACGGGGACCAGCGGCCCGGCAGCGCCGACTCCTCGCCGAGCGCCTCCACGAGCTCCTCGGGCGTGGACCGGCCCGGCCGCGCCACCAGCGTGACCTCGGGCCGCTCGTTGTCGGCCTCCAGGAGGTCCTCGATCCCGGCCCGGCCGCCGCCCAGCGCGTCCCACAGGGCGCTGACCACCCAGCGGGGGTGGGAGTGGTAGACCGCGAGGTGCTCCTCGGCGTCCTCGTCGTACGGCGGCGCGACCCGCTCCAGCCAGCCGTCCAGGTCATGGGCGGCGATCTTGCGCAGGACGGCGTTCACGAACTTCGCCCGCCCGTCGCCGAGCACCACCCGGGCCAGCTCCACGCTCGCCGAGACGGCGGCGTGCGTGGGGATGCGGGTGCCCAGCAGCTGGTGCGCGCCGAGCGAGAGCACGTCCAGGACCGGCGGGTCCACCTCGCGCAGGGGCCGGTCGACGCAGGCGGAGATGATCGCGTCGTACGTGCCCTGGCGGCGCAGGGTCCCGTAGACCAGCTCGGTGGCCAGGGCGGCGTCGCGGGCCTGGAAGGACTCGTTCTGGCGGGCCTTCTTCAGCAGCGGGGGCAGGACGAGGTTCGCGTACGCGTCGCGCTCGTCCACCGCCCGCAGCGCCTCGAAGGCCAGCATCCGGACGGGGTCCTTCTGGGGCCGGCGGTAGGGCTTGGCCGGCCGGCCGCCCGCGGCGGGGCTGCGACGGGGCTGGGGGGACTTTTCGCTCACGTGGAAGGTGCTCCGGAGGTACGAGGTGCCGAGGTCCTGCGGGGTTTACGGGTGCCGCGGGTCCTGCCGGGGAGGCGGGGCCGTGCGGGGTGGTGCGGGTGCCGCGGGTCCTGCCGGGATGGGAGGGCCGTGCGGGTGGTGCGGAGGCCGCGGGTCCTGCCGGGCGGCAGGGCCGTGCGGGTGGTGCGGGTGCCGTCGGCCCCGCCGGGGTGGCGGGGGCCGCTGCGGGTGTGCCCGACCCCGTCGAGCGGTGCGCCGACGGGGGCGGGGCGCGGATGGAATCAGCCTACGTCGGTCCCGCCCAGGCGCTCGCCGGGAGCGATCCGCACCCCGCGAGCCCAGTCGGCGCCCTTCATCGGCTTCTTGCCCTGCGGCTGCACCCAGAGCAGCTCGACGGCGTGCGAGCCGGTGCCGACGTACACGTTGTTCTTGGCCGGGGCCAGGACGCCGGGCGTGAGGTCGGTGCGGTCGGAGACGAGCCCGACGGAGATCAGCTTGAGGCGCTCGCCGCGGAAGACGGTCCACGCGCCCGGCGCCGGGGTGCAGCCGCGCACGACGCGGTCGGCGCGCAGCGCGGGGGCGTTCCAGTCGACGCGGGCGTCCTCGACGGTGATCTTCGGCGCGAGGGAGACCCCGTCGGCGGGCTGCTCGACGGCGCGCAGGGAGCCGTCCTCGATGCCGTCCATGGTCGCGGTCAGCAGCCCGGCGCCGGCGAAGGCGAGGCGGGTCAGCAGGTCGCCGCTGGTGTCGGTCGGGCGGATGTCCTCGGTGAGGACCCCGAAGACCGGGCCGGTGTCGAGCCCCTCCTCGATCCGGAAGGTGGAGGCCCCGGTGACCTGGTCGCCGGCCATGATCGACTGCTGGACGGGGGCGGCGCCGCGCCAGGCGGGCAGCAGCGAGAAGTGCAGGTTGACCCAGCCGTGGGCGGGGATGTCGAGGGCGCTCTTGGGGAGCAGCGCGCCGTACGCGACGACCGGGCAGCAGTCCGGGGCGATCTCGCGCAGCCGCTCCTGGAACTCCGGGTCGCGCGGGCGGACCGGCTTGAGGACCTCGATGCCGGCCTCCTCGGCGCGCTCGGCGACCGGGCTGGCCACCAGCCGGCGGCCGCGGCCGGCCGGGGCGTCGGGCCGGGTGACGACGGCCGCGACCTCGTGCCGCCCGGAGGCGATCAGGGCGTCCAGGGCGGGCACGGCGACCTCGGGGGTGCCTGCGAAGACGAGCTTCACTGGGGTCCTACCTCGCTATCTCGGCGTCAGCAGCGGTCCAGTCTAGGGGGCGTGGTCCCCCGGGCCCACCTGCGGGATCGGGGGCGTACGCACACACGCGCGCCTCTCGCATATGCCGACACGCCCCCAGGGCGTGACCTGGGCGCACGTTGGCGCGTTGGTCAAGAGAGATTGACCGAAACGGGCCGCGATCAAGAACGGTGTCTGCGGCCCGATCCGCTCTTCAGCACCGGTTCGAGAGGCTTCTCCATGGCCGACCACGCCACCCATGACGCCCAAGCACGGGCCAGTCTGCACCTCCTGGTGCGGGACATCGAGCGGGTTCGCCGGCAGGTGGACGCACTGCGTACGCTCACCGCCCAGCTCGGCAACGTGTACCGCCCGCGCCGCTCCGGGCCCTCCACGGGCTTCGTCGTCTACGGCAGGGCGCCCGCGCCCACCGTCCGCCTCGCGCAGGAGCTGCGGGACAGCGTCGAGACGCTCGTCACCGCGGCGGTGGACTTCGACCGCTCCCTGGGCTTCTCCTGGGACGCGGTCGGCTCGGCGCTCGGCGTCACCAAGCAGGCCGTGCACCGCCGCTACGGGGCGCGGCGCGCGCAGGCCGCCGAGGCCGCGGAGCCGGTGGCCGAGGCCGGGACGACCCGGACGCTGGGGCCGCTGCCGACGATCCCGGCGGCGCGCTCCGTGCCGCCGCAGCCGGTCCGCGAGGACACCCAGGCGGCTGCCGCCGCCGCAGCCCCGGCGGCCCGCCAGTCGGCCTTCCCCGGCCCCCGCAACGGCTGACCCCACCCGCCGCCGGGACGCCGACCCCCGACGGCACCGACCCTGCGGGGCGAGGTCCCCCACCCGCCCTTCGCCCGTTCCCTGGGGCTCCGCCCCAGACCCCGCGCCTCAATCGCCGGCGAGGCCATGAATAGCCCGCGCGGCGTTTGAGCGCACGGGCTCGGAGCGCAC
>NZ_JBFBGN010000030.1:0-62248 GCF_040684675.1 Streptomyces sp. NPDC089915
CGGGACGCAGACGTCCCAGAGGTCCGGACGTAAGCGGGCGGCCTCGGCCATCGACAGGACCGGTGGATCAGCCGCCGGCCGGCCGGCCGCGGCCAGGGTGCCCGCGGCGAGGGTGAGCGCCCCGAGCAGGCCCGTGATCCTGTGTCGTCTCATGGGCCCGCAGTGAAGCGGCATCCCGGCGCGGTCCGCCAGGGCCGGTGGTCCGGGCCTGGCGCGATCTCGCCCAGGGATTTTCGCGATACCCCCCGCGGCTCAGGCCGGCAGGACGACGACGCCGTCGTCGTCCACGTAGACGGTGTCGCCGGGCCGGAAGGTGACCCCTCCGATGGTGACGGGCTCGTCGACGGCGCCGGCGCCGGTCTTGCCGCTCTTGCGGGGGCAGGTGCCCAGCGCCTGGACCCCAAGGTCGAGGCCGCCGAGGGCGACGCTGTCGCGGACGGCGCCGTTGACGATCAGCCCGGCCCAGCCGGAGCGCTCGGCGGCGCCGGCGATGAGGTCGCCGACGAGGGCGGTGCGCAGGGAGCCGCCGCCGTCGACGACGAGGACGGCGCCTTCGCCCGGGGTGTGGAGGAGTTCGCGCAGCAGGGCGTTGTCCTCGTGGCAGCGGACGGTGCGCACGGGCCCGGCGAAGAGCCGGCGGCCGCCGATGGAGCGGAAGGCGGTGGTGCAGATCTCGAGGCCCTCGCCGTGCTCGTCGTAGAGGTCGGCGGTGGGGACGGGGTTGACGCTCATGTGGCTGTGGCTCCTCGCGTTCGGGACGTCGCGCCGTGCGCCGCCCAGCGTATGCGGCGGGTGCGCGCGGGTCAGTCGCGGGAGTTGCCGAAGAGGATGCGGTAGCCGATGAGCAGGACCATCGAGCCGGTGATGGCGGCGGCCCAGGTGGCGAGGTCGAAGAAGTGGTTGTCGATCGAGCGGTGCAGGAACTTGGCGGAGAGCCAGCCTCCGGTGAAGGCGCCCGCGACGCCGATGAGGGTGGTGCCGATGAGGCCGCCGGGGTCCCGGCCGGGCAGCAGGAACTTGGCTATGCCCCCGGCCAGCAGGCCCAGGACGATCCAGCCGATGATGCCCATGGTCGTTCACTCCGCTCGTCGTTCCGCGTCTCTCTACGGTGGGTAGGACGCGGGCCGCGGCCCGGTGGTTCTCAGCCGCGCCGGGTCCGGAGCAGGCCGGCCGCCAGGGTGGCGGCCGTCACGGCACCGATCCCGGCCACGGCGAGGCCGCCGCGCGAGCGGTAGGAGAAGAGGGAGAGGGCGGAGCGGGCCGAGAAGGCGGAGCCCGCGCTCAGCCAGGAGGCCGCCGAGCCGGCGGAGAGCGCGGAGCCGAAGGAGCCGACGGACAGCACGCTGCCCACCGATCCGATCGAGAGCACCGATCCCACCGAGCCGATGGACAGCACGGAGTTGCGGGACCACAGGGAGAGGTACGAGCGGTCGGCCATGGCGATCATGCTGTCACATGGCCGGCCGGTACGGGGTGGCTTTCGCCGGTCTGGACGGATCCGGGCGCGGTCCGCGTCAGCAGGAGCACCCCCCGGGTGGCGGCGAGGGCGCCGGCGGCGGCGAGCACGATGCCGAGGGCGCCGCCCTGGAGGCGTTCGCCGAGCAGGACCATGCCGATGACGGCGGCGGCGAGCGGGTTGGCCAGGTTGACCACGGCGAGCGGGGCGCCGAGGCCGCCCCGGTAGGCCCGCTGCGAGAGCAGCATCCCGCCGACCGCGAAGACCACGACGAGCAGGGCCACGGTGATCACCCGGGCGCTGAGCAGGGAGCCTCCCCGGCCGCCCGCCACGGCCACGGTCTGGGTGAGGGCGGAGGCGACGGCGGAGGCCAGCCCGGAGGCGGTGGCGTGGCGCAGTCCCGGGCCGGGGTCCTTGCGGGCGGTGAGCAGGGCGATCACGGCCAGGGTGGCGCCGGAGACGGTGAGGGCCTCGGCGACGCTGAGGGTGTCGTCGGGGGCCGGGCCGGAGGCGGGGAGCAGCAGCAGGCCGAGCCCGGCGACGGTGGCCAGGGTGCCCCGCCACTCGGTGGCGGCGACCCGCCGGCCGGCGCCGCGCGCGCCCAGCGGGACGGCGGCGACGAGGGTGAGCGCGCCGAGGGGCTGGACCAGGGTGAGCGGGCCGTAGCGCAGGGCGGCGGCGTGCAGCAGCGCGGCGGCGGCGTTCAGTCCGGCCGACCACCACCAGGCGCCGTTGCCGATCAGGTCGCGGGCGCTGCGGGCGACGGCCCGGCGGGCGAGCCGTTCCTGGGCCACGGCGGCGGCCGCGTAGGTGACGGCGGAGGCGAGGCAGAGCAGGACGGCGAGGAGGGTGGCGTTCACCGCTCGCCTCCGGCGGCCACGGGAAGGAGCCGGACGGCTTCCGGGACGGCCCCGGACCCGCCGGGCGCAGGGCGGCCGGGCGCAGGGCCGCCGGGCGCAGGGCCGCCGGGCGCAGGGCCGCCGGGCGCGGGGGCGGGGCCGGGCGCGGGGCCGGGAACGACCGTCGGCACGGGGCCGGCCGCCGGGGCGGGGCCGGCCGCCGGGGCGGGGCCGGCCGGCCGGGCGTCGGCGCGGGCCGCCGTCCGGTGCGGGCGCGGGAGGTCCCGTACCGCTCCGGCGGTGGTGTCCGGACGGGCCGCCGGGCGGGGGACCAGGAGGAGGGCCGCGCCCAGGAGCAGGGTCGCGACGATCGCGTCGACCCAGTAGTGGTTGGCGGTGCCCACGACCACGAGGAGGGTGGCCAGCGGGTGCAGCAGCCACAGGGCGCGCCACCGCGAGCGGGTCGCGGCGATCATCCCGAGGGCCAGCATCAGGGCCCAGCCGAAGTGCAGCGAGGGCATCGCGGCGAACTGGTTGGCCAGGGTGTCGGCGTCCGGGGCGGCCCGGTAGACGGTCGGCCCGTAGACCTGGCCGGTGTCCACCAGGTGCGCGGCCTCCAGCATCCGGGGCGGCGCGAGGGGGAAGGACAGGTGCAGGGCGAGGGCGGCGCCGGTCAGGACCGTGAGCACCCGGCGGGTCCACAGGTAGTGGCCGGGGCGGCGCAGGTACAGCCAGACCAGGAACAGCACGGTCGCCGGGAAGTGCACGGCGGCGTAGTAGGTGTTCGCCGCGTGGACCACGCCGTCGGAGTGGAGCAGCAGCCGCTGGACGGCGCCTTCGCCGGGCAGGTGGAGGGCGCGTTCGGCGTCCCACACGCGGGCGGCGTTGCGGAAGGCGTCGTCGGTGCGGCCCGTCGAGAGCATCCGGCCCGCCTTGTACACGGAGAACAGGCCCGCGACGAGCAGCAGCTCGCGTATGAGCCGGCGCCAGGGCCGTGTGGGTGTGGTGTGGGAGTTCATCCCCCGGTCTCAATTCTTTCGAGCGGCTTTCGGTCGGAACCGTTTCCGATCGACACGCCAGTGTATCGATACATTCGCGTATCGATACGATGGTGTAGCGATAAGCCTCCGGGGCCTTACACTCGGGAGCACGACCCACCGCCCGTGAGCTCACGAGGAGAGCCGCAGCCCATGACGTCCACGCCGCAGGCCACCGCGCGCCGCTCCAAGATCAGCCCGGAGCGCGAGCAGGAGTTCTACGACGCCGTTCTGGAGCAGCTCCGCGAGCACGGCTACGAGGGCCTCACCATGGAGGGCGTGGCCGCGCGGGCCTGCTGCGGCAAGTCCACGCTCTACCGGCAGTGGAAGACCAAGCCCCAGCTGGTCGCCGCCGCCCTGCGGGCGAGCCGGGCGCGGCGCGGCGAGCGGACGCTGGCCGACGTGGACACCGGGAACCTGGCGGAGGACCTGCGCGAGGCCGCCCGGATCGCGGCCGGCACCTCCGGGCGCGACACCCGGCTCACCCAGGCGCTCGGCAACGCCGTGCTCAGCGACGAGGAACTCCAGCGCGCACTGCGCGAGGCCCTGATCGAGCCCGAGCTGGCGGCCTTCGACGCGATCGTGGCGCGGGCCGTGGCACGGGGCGAGATCGCCCCCGACCACCCGGCCGTGGAGTTCCTGCCGGCGCAGCTGATGGGCGTCCTGCGGATCCGGCCGGTGCTGGAGGGGCGCTACGCCGACGCCGACTACCTGGTCCGGTTCGTCGACGCGGCCCTGCTGCCCGCCCTGGGCATCGGCCCGGGAGACCTTCCGGCCACCTGAACCGGTGGGCCGCCGTCCACGATGACCGGACGGCGACCCGCTCGCGCTGCCTCGTGGGGACGGCGGCAGCGCGCCACCCGGACGGGGTGGCGGCCCTCCCGAGCAGGGGGACCGCCGCCCCGTCCGGTCCGGACCCCGCCCGTGAAGCGGGCTCAGCCGCGCGCGGCGCCCATGAGCCGGGTGTACTCCTGCGGGTCCGCGTCGAAGCCCCGGGCGCGGGCGTCCAGCGTCCAGCCGCCCTCCCCGTCCCGGACGAACTCGGCGACGGTGGCCGACGCGGCCCCGGCGAGCCCGGCGAAGTCGAGGGTGGCGAGGTCGGTGTAGCCCTCGCGGATCCTCAGCCCGGTCCCGGCGACGGAGCCGAAGACGGTGCGGCCCGGGGTTCCCGCCGGACCCGGGTCCTGGATCACCACGCCGACCACGACCCGGCCCAGCCCGGCCGCCAGCCGGTCCAGTTCGAGGGTCATCACCTCGTCCCAGCCGAACCCCTGCCCGTTGCGGCTGTCCCGGTCGAGGGTGATGGTCCCGTCGGGGGCGCGGCTGCCGAAGTGCACGAGGTACACCGGCTCCCCGTAGGGATCGGAGACCCCGAAGACGCCGGCGACCAGGTCCAGGTCGTGCGGCCGCGTCCCCGCCGGGCTGGGGTCCCAGCGCAGGGAGATCTCCACCTTGGCCAGGCTCTTGCGTACTCCGGTCACCGGACTCCCCCTCCGCTCGGCCGCTCTGGCCGGTGCTGCCCGGCCATGCTGCCACGCGTCCGTGATCACCGGGCGAACCACCGTAGACAACCGGCCAGTTCGCCGGTCAGCCCGCGGGGGCCACGCGTACGGTCTCCACCCAGTCCGGCGGCTGCGGCGCGTCCGCTCCGATCAGCGCGGCGATCACCCGGCAGCGCAGGGGGCCCTCCGGCCACGGGGTGTACCCGTCGGTGAGGACCACGACGATGTCCGGCCGGTCCGGCGCGGCCAGCGCGGCGGCGATGCCCACCCGCATGTCGGTGCCGCCGCCCCCGGCCAGGGTCACCTGCGCGGCGCTCGTCACCCGGTTCACGGCCTGTACGTCGGCGTCGCAGGCCAGCACCGCGACCCGGTTGCGGCCGACGCCGACCTCCCGCAGCACCCCGGTCACCTCGCCGAGCGCCGCGGCGAGTTCCTCGTCCCCCATGGATCCGGAGGTGTCGACGACGATCGCGACCCGTGGCAGCGGCCGGCGCAGGCTCGGCAGCACCACCCGGCCGCCCAGCGCGGGGGTGCGCCGCGAGGGGCGGCGGTAGGTGTAGTCGACCGCGCCGCCCGCCCACGCGGCGGCCTCGCGCACGGCGCCCGTCAGCGCGCGCCGCCAGTCCACGACGGGCTCCAGCACCTCCTCCGCCCAGCGCTCCCACCCGGCGGGCAGACTGCCCCGGCCCTTGGTGCGCAGGTGGGCGCGCATGGCCTGGGCGGTGGTCCGGCGCAGGGCCTGCGCCTCCGCCGAACCGACCCGGGCGGCGCCGCCCGGCGCGTCGCCGAGTTCCCAGGGCGCGGGTACGCCGTGCGCGCCGGAGCCGCAGTCCACGTGCTCGTGCGGGGGCGTGTGCGGGATGCCGGGCAGGTAGCCCTCGAAGAGACCGCCCGCCGCGAGACCGAACCGGCCCGGTTCCATCCGGCCCTCGGGCAGCCGCAGGCCGTCGGCGAGGAGGTCGTCGTTGATCTCGCAGTCCTGCGCGATGTTGATCCGCAGCGGATCGCGCTGGTCGGCGGCGGGCAGCCGGTCGGCCCGGCCGTGGTGGTCGCGCAGCAGGTGGGCGACCTCGTGGATCCACACCCCGGCGAGCTCGGGGACGGGGGTCCGTTCGACGAACTCGGGCGAGACGTAGCAGCGCCAGTGCCGGTCGACGCCCATCGTGGCCACCCCCGCCGGCCCCGGGGAGGGGACGACGGTCAGCGCGTACAGGGCGGAGGCCAGGTAGGGGCGGGCCTCGGCCGCCGCGTAGCGGGCGGCGAGCAGTTTGGCCCGGTCCAGGGGGCGGTCCACGGCGCGGTCCACCGGTGCGGCCCGCCCGGTCAGCGGGCGCCGGGGAGGGCGCCGGCCAGCTGGAGCAGTTCCACGAAGGCGTCGATCCCGGCGGGTACGGGCCAGGACAGGTCGCGCATCGCGGCCAGGTCGGCGGCGGCCCGGGCGGCCACGTCGGGGACGCCCGCGTCGACGGCCTTGGCGAGCACCGTCCAGGCGGCCTCCCAGCGGGGCCGGGTGAGCTCGCCCTGTACGGCGGCCACGACCGCGATGAGGAAGGCCAGCTGCCGGTCGCCGCGCTGGGGCAGGGCGAAGGCTTCGGGGTCGGCCAGCACCTTCTCCGGGTCGGGCAGGTCGAGGTTCTCCAGGTAGGCCAGCAGCTCCAGGCCCGCGCCGTCGCCGACGGCCCCGGTGAGCGCGGCGGACAGCGCCTCGCGGCCGGCGCCGGACGCGTAGCCGGTGGCCAGCAGGCGCAGCGCCATCTCCCAGGTGCGCGGCGAGGGCCAGGCCCGGCCGCGGCCCTCGGCGTCGTTCGGCATGTGGTGGACGAGGCCGGGCCGGGCGGTGAGGAAGCCGGAGACCGCGCCCCGGGCGCGGGCCGCCGCGCCGGCGGCCCGGGCGGGGTCGACCGCGGGCAGGGCCGTCTCGGGCCAGGTCCCGGCCATGCCGCGGGCCACCGTGCGGGCGTCGTGGGTCCAGTCGAGGTGGACGAAGCGGTTGGCGAGCGGCGGGCTGAGGTGCCAGCCGTCGGCCGCGCTGGAGGGCGGGTTGGCGGCGGCCACGATCCTTACGGACGCGGGCAGTTCGAGGCTTCCGACGCGGCGTTCGAGGACCACGCGCAGGAGCGCGGCCTGGACGGCGGGCGGGGCGGAGGACAGCTCGTCGAAGAAGAGCAGGCCGTGCCCGGTGCGGGCCAGGCGCACGGCCCAGTCCGGCGGCGCCATGGGCACGCCGGTGGTGGCCGGGTCGTCGCCGACGATGGGCAGGCCCGCGAAGTCCGAGGGCTCGTGGACGCTGGCGATCACGGTCTCCAGCCGGACCCCGAGGGCCTGCGCGAGCCGCTCCATGCCGGCGGACTTGCCGATGCCGGGCTCGCCCCACAGCAGGACGGGCTGATTGGCCGTCACCGCGAGCGCCAGGGCCTCCAGTTGGGGGTTGGTCGCGGGCTCGGTACGGGTGGCGCCCAGCCGGGCGTTGAGGGCGTCGGCGGCGGCCAGTGCGGGCGCGGGCCGCGCAGGTGTGGTGGTCACAGTTCCCCCGCCCCGGCGCCGGCCGGACCCGTGGGGTCACCGGTGGCCGCGTAGCCGTCGTGGTCGTCGTAGTCCTTGTCCTCTTCCCACTCTTCGCGCTCTTCCATGAACTCGTCGTACTCGCCGGAGCCGAGCTCGGGGTGGGCCTCCTCCACCAGCTGCTTGAGGAAGGCGAGGTCGGTCCGCTTGTAGCGGCGCACCACCTGGGCCAGCGACAGCTCCAGCTCGTCGACCACGTCGATGCGGGCGCCGGCCGCGAGGAGGGCGCGCACCAGGGCGGCGGTGCCGCCGTTCTGGACGGCGCACTGGAGCGGGGTGCGGCCGGCGTCGTCCTCCTGTTCCAGGGCGAGCCCGGCCGCCAGCAGCCGGGGCAGCAGTTCCTCGTGGCGTACGAAGGGGAGCAGGTGCAGCAGGCCCTGGCCGCGCCCGTTGCGCACCCGGGGGTCGAGGCCCGCGTCGAGGAGCGCGCGGACGCCGGGGGTGTCGCCGTGCTGGACGCGCTCGAACAGCTCGCGCCGTTCGGCCCGCAGGGCGCGCGGGAGGCGGCCCTCGCCGGTGGTCCAGGCCTCGCGCACGGCGAAGCAGCCCGCGATGGCTCCGCCGAAGGCCCGCATGGCGCGCTCGCGCTGCTGCTCCTCGGCGGTGTGCGGGAGTTCGAGTACGCCGTCCCGAGAACGCACTTCGTGCCATGCGCCGACGCAGCGCACCCGGACGGGCCGCGGCGCGGCGGGGCCGGGCGGCCCCGCGGCCGGGCCGGCTCCGGGGAAGAGCGCGTCGGCGACGAGCGGATGCAGTTCGTGCCGGGCGGTCCGGCCGGAGCGCACGAGGTACGGGTCGGGCAGCGGCTGCCAGGCGTGGCCGGGCAGCCGGGTGACGTCGCCCACCGTCTGGGAGTCGACGACGCGCAGCCGCGGGCCGCCGCCTGCCGTGTCCCCGGCGGGCTCCAGCAGCAGCGTGGCGCGCCAGTGCGGGGTGAAGCGGAACCGCTCCCCCGCGCCCGCCGCGGTCAGGCGGCGGAACTCGGCGGCGAGGCGGACCGGCTCCAGCGGGACGGACTCCAGCGCCTCCCGGGCGTCGTGGGTGGGGTAGAGGCGGCCGCGCCGCTCGAAGGGGGACAGGTCCAGCTCGATCCCGGCGGCGGCGAAGGCACCCTCCAGGTCGCCGCGCCGGTAGAGCTCGGCGGCCCACTCCGTGCGGGCGGCGCGGTCGCCCGCGGCGGGTTCGGCGGCCGGCAGCGCGTCGGCGCCGAGCGGGGTGCCGTCGGCGTGGAAGAAGGGGAGTCGGCCGGCGGGCCCGGCGGCGGCGCGGAGTGCGGCGGTGTGCCGGGAGTCCCAGAACCAGGGGGCCAGGGTCCAGTCCTCGGTGGTCCAGCCCCCGTAGGCGTGGTGCTTGCGCGCCGGGTCGACCGGCGCGCAGTGCAGCCGCAGCCGCTGCGGGCCGTCGATCATTCCGCGCGTGGTGATGAACAGGGCGGGCGCGCTCTCGTCCCGGCCGTAGCGGGCCAGGACGACGCGGCGGCTGGGGGCGAGGACGCTGCGGCCGCCCAGCACCCGGGGCAGGTGCCAGCGCACCAGCTCGGGGACGAGGTGGTGCAGATCGGCCTCGACGGCCCCGGCGACGGCGGTCCCGTACGCGGAGGCCAGGGCGGGCAGGTCGAGGGCGGTCTCGACGCCGGCGGCCGCGCAGGCGGCGCGCCAGTCCCCGGCCAGGCGGTGCGCGGTGGCCCGTTCGATCATCCAGCGGGGCACCGCGTAGCGGCGCACGCGCTGCCAGGACGCGGCGTCCTGGTCCGGCAGGGCGCCGGGCGGCAGGTGGGCGAGGAGGTTCTCGTCGCGCGCGCTCACCGGTACACGCTGCCGATGGCCCGCAGGTCCGGGTGGCCGGCCGGGGCGGGCCGCAGCCGTTCGGCGAAGGAGCGCTTGAGGCGGCGGGGGGTGCCGGGGCCGAGGCCGACGTGCTCCAGCGGGCTGCCGTCGGGCAGGGCGGCCAGCAGGCGCTTGGCCCCGCGGCCGGTGATCCCGGTGTGGCGCAGCTCCAGGCGGCGCAGCGGGCTGCCGGGCAGCGCGTCGGCCAGGGCGTACGCGCCCTCGTCGCCGGTGGCGTTGCCGGTGGAGCCGAGGCTGCGCTCGGACATGACGCGGCCGAGGTCCAGGGACTCGATGCCGCCGAGGGCGGCGGCCAGGGCGCGGGCTCCGGCCACGCCGATGCCGTTGCCGCCGAGGCCCAGGCGCACCGGGCGGTCGGGGCCCGCCTCGGCCGCCGCGGCCGCGAGGACGGCGGCCCCCTCGTCGCCGAGGTGGTTGGCCGGGACGTAGAGTTCGCGGACTCCGGCCTCGGTGATCAGGGCGGCGAGCAGCGGGGCCGCTTCGGCGGTGAGGCCGTTGCCGCCGAGGTAGATCCGCTCCAGCGGGGTCGCGCGGGTGCGCAGGGCGTCGAGGAGGAGGCGCAGGCCGTCGGCGGTGACGCCGGTGTTGACCAGGTCGAGGGTGCGCAGCGCGGTGTTGCGGCGCAGCAGGGCGGCCAGGGTGCGGGTGCCGTCCTCGTGGAGGGGGTTCCGCTTGAGCCAGAGGGCGCGGACGGTGGTGTCCTCGGCGAGGGCTCCGGCGAGGGCGAGGGCGCCGTCGGGTCCGATGCGGTTGCAGCCGAGGTAGAGGGTGTGCAGCCCGTGCGCGGGGCCGGCCTCGGTGAGGGCGCCGGCGAGGGTGCGGGCGCCTTCGTCGGCGATGGAGTTGGTGCCGAGCAGCAGGTGCGCGGCGTGCGGGGAGGCGGTGGCGGCGGGCAGCAGGCGGGCCGCGCCGGCGGGGCCGATGCCCTGCTTGCACAGGTCGACGCGGCCGTCGGCGCGCAGGGTACCGAGGGGGAAGGTCTCGTCGGCCTCGACGGGGTGGTCCTGCGCGAGGCGGGCGAGCAGCGGGTCCAGGCCCGCCGGTTCGGCGAGCGGCAGGTCCGGGTGCTCGATCGCGGGGCACCGTACGGGCGTCGGCCGTGTCATCACCACTCCACCGGTTCCTTCGCCGGCTTCCGGCGACCGAGCTGATTCGGGTACGACCGTCATGACGGCAGGGCGCGGCGCCCTGCCGTCATGACGGGAAGAAGACGCAAGACCGGTCGGATTCGAACCGACGTCCTCCAGCTCGATGCTTGGGCGCGACGACCTCTGCGCTACGGCCTTGCTGCGGTGATCATAGCGGCCGCGAGGCCGAAAATCGATCACCAGTTTGAATTCATGAGGTGGCGCCCGGTCCGGCTACCAGTCCCCGTCCTGCACGGGGTCGCCCGGGCGGGACGCCTTCCCGACGTGCTTGACCTGGCCGGGCGCCGGGGGCGTCCAGGGCGCGTGGTCGTCGCCCAGCCAGTCGCCCACCGGTTTGACCTCCGCGAGGGGTCCGGCGGCCGGGAGGTCGGTTCCGCTTTCGTCGTAGTAGTCGTACCAGGGCAGCCCGGCCCGGGTGCAGGCGGCCCGGTCGACGGGCGACGGCGGGGCGTCCTCACCCGTGATGCGGCGCCATTCGGGCGGGGTCACCAGGTGCACGAAGACCCGCGCGGCCGGGGTGTCCGCCCAGGCCGAGAGCGTGCGCTCGTCCCGGTAGACCTCCTGGCGCATCGCCCCGCCGACCCCGAGCCCCATCGCCGGGGCCGGGGCCCGCCGGGCGGCGGGCCGGGCCGGAGCGCCGCCCGGGGCCGACATCGCCGCCGGCATCGGCGGCGGGGCCCCGTAGCCCCCGAAGCCGGCGGGGGCCGAACCGGGCGGGGCCGGGACCGGGCCCGCGCCCCCGCGGGGCCGTCCGCGCCTGCGCACCCGCTGCGCGTCGCGCCACGCGGCCAGGGCGTCCGGCTCCAGCGGGAACGCCTGGAGCTGCACCCCGCCCGCGGTCTCCTCCCCGGTGACCTGCCCCTCGACGGTCGCGCCGAGGCCGAGGGGCACGGCGACGAACTGACGGACCGTACCGTCGCCCGAGTTGATCCCGTCGAGCCAGGGCTGGCGGGGCAGCACCACGTAGTTCTGCGGGTCGCGCGCCAGCCGGCCCGTCCACGGCTTCCCCGACACGGCGCACACCTTGCCGACCCCGACCTGGAGCGCGGCGGGCTCCGCCGACCCGCCGAAGGCCAGCCACATCGCCTCGCGCAGGTACACCGGCAGCATCACGCCGCCCTTGGCCCGCCACTCCGGCGGAACGGTGTCCGGGTGGTCCTCGACCCGGCGCAGCGGGAACTCGCCCAGCCCCGGCGGAAGCGCGTGCGTCCCCGACTCGGGAAGACGCAATGTCCGGATGAACCTGATACGCACCCCGTCGCCCAGCAGCAGGGTGTTGCCCTCGACCCGCGCCGCACCCGACACTTCGCCCACCGCCATGCACCGGCCCCCCTTCTCGCGCCCCGGAGCCCCGCCACCGCAGGATCTTCGGCGGAACCGGATCGTTATCCTCAAGTTTTCCTCAGATGTAGTGACGCTGCGGCCGCCACCTTCCTAGCTTCCTCATACACGTGCCCACGCGCCCCCGCGGTTCCGCACGTCCCCCCACGTTTCCCGCGACACTCCCCCGCGGATCCGCGTTCCCGAGGAAAGAGCAGCACATGAAGGTTCCCAAGGCCGGTGCGGTCGCCGCAGTGATCGCCCTCGCCGCCACCGCCTCCGGCTGTGGCGGTGAAGCCAAGAAGGAACCGATCTCGGTCGGCATCAAGTTCGACCAGCCGGGCATCGGCATGCGCGAGCCGGACGGCACGTACACCGGGTTCGACGTCGACGTGGCCACCTACGTGGCCAAGGAGCTCGGCTACAAGGCGAACGAGATCGAGTTCAAGCAGGTCTACAGCAACGACCGGGAACTGCTGATCCAGTACAACGAGGTCAAGTTCGTCGCGGCCAGCTACACGATCAACGACAAGCGCCGCGCGCAGGTCGACTTCGCCGGCCCCTACTTCGTCGCCCACCAGGACCTGCTGGTCCGCGCCGACGACAACACGATCACCAAGCCCGAGGACCTCAACACCAAGCGGCTGTGCTCGGTGACCGGCTCCACCTCCGCCGAGAACGTGCGCAGCAAGCTGGCCCCGAAGGCGAGCGTGCTGGAGCTCGGCGGGTACTCGGAATGCCTGGTCGCCCTCCAGGACAACCTGGTCGACGCCATGACCACGGACAACTCCATCCTCGCCGGGTACGCGGCCAGGAAGGGCAACGAGGGCAAGTTCAAGCTGGTCGGGCTGAACCTGAGCAACGAGAACTACGGCATCGGGATCAAGAAGGGCGACTCCGAGCTCCAGAAGAAGATCAACGCGGCGCTCACCAAGATGGTCTCGGACGGCTCCTGGGAGGCGGCCGTGAAGAAGAACTTCGGCCAGGCGAACTACAAGTACGAGCCGGCCCCGCGCGTCACCACGGGCAGCTGACTCCGGGAGACCGCGCACCGAGGGGCCCCGCCGGATCCGGCGGGGCCCCTCGGCCGCGGGCACTCCCCTACGCCAGCGGCGCCTTGGCGCGCAGCACCGTCAGGAACTCCCGCATCCAGGCGGAGTGGTCGGGCCAGGCGCGGGCGGAGACCAGGGTGCCGTCGACCACGGCCTCGGCGTCGCGGAACTCCGCCCCGGCGGCGCGCATGTCGGGTTCGAGCGCCGGATAGGCGGTGACCGTGCGCCCGCCGAGGGCCCCGCTCGCGGCGGTGATCAGCGGGCCGTGGCAGATCTGGGCGATGGGCTTGTCGGCCCCGGCGAAGGCGGCCAGGATCCGGCGCACCTCCGGGTCGTTGCGCAGGTACTCCGGGGCGCGCCCGCCCGGCACGACCACGGCCGCGTACTCCTCGGGGACCACCTCGGCGAAGGCGACGTCCGCGGGCCAGGTGTAGCCGGGCTTCTCCGTGTAGGTATCGAAGCCCTCCTCGAAATCGTGTACGACGAAGCGCAGCTTCTTGCGCGAGGGGGCCGCGACGTGGACCTCGTACCCCTCCTCCCGCAGGCGCTGGTAGGGGTAGAGGACCTCCAGGGACTCCGCGGCGTCGCCGGTCACGATGAGGATCTTCACTGCCATGGGCTGCTCCAGGGGGCGCTGTCGACGGCCGGTCCGGGCCGTCCGGGGCACCGCCTACCGTGCCCATGCCCGTCGACCGGCAAACCCCTGCCCCGCGCCCGTCAGACACATGGTTTTAACCTGTTCGATACATGACAATGTGAGCCTCGCTCTGCCACCTGACACCCCGCCAACTGCCAGGGCGGGGGCGGTGCTTGTGGAGAGGTATCCCCCACGTCATGAGAATCTCCCGTACGGCTCCCTGGGCCGCCGGCCTCGCGGCCGCCGCGCTCTTCCTCATACCGGCCACCGCCACGGCCGGCCCGCAGCGGACGGCGGCGGCCCCCCGCGCCGCGGCCGCCGCGACGAGCGTCGACGACTACTACGCGCCCGCCGCGGGCAAGACCGGCGCCGCGCTGAAGAAGGCGCTGCACGACATCATCAAGAACCAGTCCACGGTGACCTACGACGGCGTGTGGAACGCGCTGAAGGTCACCGACCAGGACCCCGCCAACCCGAACAACGTCATCCTGGTGTACTCGGGCCGCTCCCAGTCCAAGAACACCAACGGCGGCGGCGTCAACGACTGGAACCGCGAGCACGTCTGGGCCAAGAGCCACGGCGACTTCGGCACGGCCACCGGGCCGGGCACCGACCTGCACCACCTGCGCCCCGAGGACGTCACGGTCAACAGCACGCGCGGGAACAAGGACTTCGACATGGGCGGGAGCCCGGTCGCCGAGGCCCCCGGCAGCTACACCGACGCCGACTCCTTCGAGCCGCGGGACGCGGTCAAGGGCGACGTCGCGCGCATGCTGCTCTACATGGCCGTGCGCTACGAGGGCGGGGACGGCTTCCCGGACCTGGAGATGAACGACAAGGTCAACAACGGCACCGCGCCGCTCTTCGGGCGGCTCAGCCTGCTGAAGCAGTGGAACCAGATGGACCCGCCGGACGCCTTCGAGAAGCGGCGCAACCAGGTCATCTTCGACACCTACCAGCACAACCGCAACCCGTTCATCGACCACCCGGAGTGGGTCAACTCCATCTGGTAGACCGCCCGTCGGTCTACTTGACGTAGATCTCGTCGAGGGTGTCGATGACCCCCGCCGCGTTCAGGTGGTAGTGGAAGGGCAGCCCCTTGTCCGGGTGGGTGTCCAGCCACCCGGTCAGCTCGCTGGTGGAGATGGGCCTGCCCATCACCGTGGAGGGCCCGAGGATCGGGGCCGTCGCGGTGATCTTGGCCGTCTCCGCGATCGGCAGGTACGTCCACGGGCCCGACGGTTCGAAGCGGCCGGGGCATCCGTACGTGCCGTGCTGGACGACGAGGCTGGTCATGCCGCCCTCGGGGGTGTACCGCTGCACGGCGATCGTGTCGGGCGAGACCGGCATCCTGCCGTCGGCGCCGCAGGGCGTCCCGGAGGGCGGGGCCGGGGCGGGGGGCGCCTTCCCCGCCGGGGTGGCCGTCGCCGAGGGCTTGGGCGCGGCGCCGGTCTTCGAGGGGGCCGGCGCGGCCGCCGTGGCGGTGGCGGTGGGCGGGAGCGGTGCGGGCGCGGTCGGCTTCACCTCCGGCGCGGCCGGGTCGTCGCCGTTCTGACAGGCGGTGAGCGCCAGCATGCCGCACACCGCGAGGACGGCCATGGCCGCGTGCCCCCGTACCGCTCTCATCGTCTTCTCCCTCGGGAAGGTTCCGGCGTCGCCGCACCGTAACCCCCCGGATCCGGCCGGGACGACGGCCGGACGCGATTCGTCACCGGGCCGGGATCCGGTTGTTGCGGAGTACGGACCTCCGCCCCCCCGTCAGGGGCCCAGGCGCGCTGCGAGGGACCGGAACTCGGACCAGGGCGCCTGCGGCGCGCGCGGGTCCCAGAGCTTCTGGGAGAGCGCGGCCAGCGGCATCCGGATGCCGGCGGCCACCTGGTCCGGGGTCTGGGAGGAGGCCAGGTCGCACCAGACGGCGAGGCGGGCCCCGAGGATCTGCGCGTCGTACGAGGCGGGGACGGCGGTCGTGCCGCGCAGCACGAGCGGGGTCCACTGCTCGTAGATCCGCTCGCCGGTGGGGTAGGTGAACTGGTTGGGCTCGCCGAGCACGTAGTAGAGGTACTCGTCGTTGAGGTTGACCACCTTGCGGCCCGTGCCCAGGTACTCGGCCGGCGGCCGGGCGCCGTACTCCTTGCCGGTCCAGTACTCGGCCTGGATGTCCGGGGCCGCCTGCGCGACGCCGCCCTTGAAGATCCCGTCGTTCCACGCCTTGAGGGCCTTGCCCGACGGACGGACCACCGCCGCCCGGTCGTTGAGCCAGCCCGTGGCGAGGTCCTGCACCCGGGCCGCGGCCCCGTAGCGGGCCCGCGCGGCGCTCGCGAGCTGCGGGAAGGAGGCCTGCGGGTCCTTGACGACCAGGGCCTGGTACTCGTCCGCGCCCAGGTGCCAGGCACCGGCGGGGAACAGCGGCAGGTACTCGCGGAGCAGGTCGTCGACGAGCTTCGCGGACGCCGGGTTGGATATGTCCACGGCGCCCTTGACGGCCTTGCCCGCCGCGTCGCGCAGTTGCAGGTCCGGGTGGGCGCGCAGGACGGCGCCGAGGTGTCCGGGCGAGTCGATCTCGGGGACGACCGCGATGTGCAGCCGGGCGGCGAGCGCGGTGATCTCCCGGACGTCGGCCTTGGTGAGGTGCGGGGTGGAGACGATCTCCGGGTGGGTGTCCGACTCGATGCGGAAGGCCTGGTCGTCGGAGAAGTGCAGGCCGAGCTGGTTGAGTTTGAGGTCGGCCATCTCGCGCAGCCGGTCCTCGATCCAGCCGGGGGAGAAGTTCTTGCGGGCGATGTCCAGGTTGAGCCCGCGCTGCGGTTTGGCCGGGGCGTCCTTCACCGTGCCCTCGGGGGCCGAACCGGCGCCGCGTATCTCCTGTTTGAGGGTGCGGGTGCCGTAGAAGACGCCCGCCTCGTCGGGTCCCGTGACGGTGACCCGGCCGCCCTCGACGGTGAGGGTGTACGACTCGGGCGGCCCGGACCCCGAGGGCCCGAGGGCGAGCCGGACGTCACCGGGCCGCTGCTGGTCCGACTCGGCGTAACCGAGGCGCAGTTCGCCGGCCAGCAGCCTCCCCTCGTCGGCGAGGGCCACGCGGTCGGCGGGGGCCACGAGGACGCGGGCGCCGGGCGCGGGCTTCCAGCCGGGGCCCCGGGCGGGTACGTGCTCCCGTACGGCCGGGACGGTGCGCGGGGCGGCGGACAGCGGGTACGAGGAGGCCGGCGGCGGGGCCGGGGCGGTCGGGGAGGCGGGCGCCGGCGTGGCGGGCGGGGCGGTGGCGGTGGGGGCGGCGCCCTTGTCCTGGGCTCCGGCGGAGCAGGCCGGCACGGCGAAGGAGACCAGGGCGGCGGCCGCTGCCGTCGCGATGGTCCGTCCTGCGGCGGTCCTTCTCTTCGTCTTCCGCATGATGCACCGGTCCCCCGTACCAAGCTGGCACGGGGGACCGGTGCGCGCGACCCGGGGCGGAAGGGGGCGCCCCGGGCCGGGCGGGATCAGGCCGCGGCGAGGGCCTCCAGGGCGGCCTCGCCGAACCCGTGGTCCTGCTCGGGGGCGCCGCCGCCGATGCCGACCGCGCCGATGAGGTGGCCGTCGCGGTGGACGGGGAGGCCGCCCGCGATGAAGAGCAGCGGCCGGTCGAGGGCGGTGGGCAGGGAGTGGAAGGGGCCGCCGGGCAGGACGGCCTCGGTGAGGGCCGCGGTGGGGGCGTTCAGCTGGAGGGCGGTGTACGCCTTGCGGGTGCTGGTCTCGCCGGAGATCAGGACGGCCCGGTCGTCGCGGCGGAAGGCCAGGAGGTGGCCGCCCGCGTCGAGGACGGTGACGCTGACGGTGGCCCCGGCCGCCTCGGCGGCGCGGCGGGCGGCGGTGACGAGCAGTTCGGCGTCCTCGGTGGTCAGCGGGGAGACGGCGGTGCGGGTGGTGGTGCGGGACATGGGGTGCTCCTGTGGCGGTGGGGGGCGGGTGGGCGGATCAGTGGTGGACGGGGGTGGGGGCGGGGGCCGCGGCCGGGGCGGCGGCGACGACCCGGCCGCCGCCCGCCGCGCGGCGGCCCGTGCGGCGCTCCAGGGCTCCGGAGACCAGGGCGAGGAGCAGCGCGGAGGCGGCGAGGGCGGCGCCGACCCAGTTCGGGGCGGTCCAGCCGAGGCCGGCGCTGATGACCAGGCCGCCGAGCCAGGCGGCGAGGGCGTTGCCCAGGTTGAAGGCGCCGATGTTGACGGCGGAGGCCAGGGTGGGGGCGCCCGAGGCCTGGTCGAGGACCCGCTTCTGCAGCGGCGGCACGGTCGCGAAGCCGAGGGCCCCGATGAGGACGACGGTGACGGCGGCGCCCGCCTTGCTGTGGGCGGTGAGGGTGAAGGCGGCCAGGACCAGGGCGAGCGCGCCGAGCGACACGTACAGCATCGGCATCAGCGCCCGGTCGGCGAAGCGGCCCCCGACCAGGTTGCCGGCGACCATGCCGAGGCCGAAGAGGACGAGCAGCCAGGTCACGGAGGTGTCGGCGAACCCGGCGACGTTCGTGAGCATGGGGCTGATGTAGGTGATCGCCGCGAACACGCCGCCGAAGCCGAGGACGGTCATGGCCATGGCGAGCAGTACCTGGACGTTGCGGAAGGCGGCCAGTTCGTGGCGGATCCGTACGCCCTCGGGGCGGGGCAGGTCGGGGACCAGGCGGGCGATGCCGAGCAGGCCGACCACGCCGAGCGCGGCCACGATCAGGAAGGTGACGCGCCAGCCGAGGTGCTGGCCGACGAGGGTGCCGAGCGGGACGCCGACCACGTTGGCGACGGTCAGGCCGGTGAACATCATCGCGATGGCGCCGGCCTTGCGCTCGGGCGCCACGAGTCCGGCGGCGACGACCGCGCCGATCCCGAAGAAGGCGCCGTGGGCGAGGGAGGCGACGACGCGGCCGGCCAGCATCACCCCGAAGGCCGGGGCGAGCGCGGAGACCACGTTGCCGACGACGAACAGGCCCATGAGCACCATCAGCATCCGCTTGCGGGGGACGCGGGTGCCGAGGACGGTCATCACGGGGGCGCCGAGGACGACGCCGAGGGCGTAGCCGGTGACCAGGAGGCCTGCGGTCGGGATCGAGACGCCGTATCCGGCGGCGACCTCGGGCAGCAGGCCCATGATCACGAACTCGGTGGTGCCGATCCCGAAGGCCCCTATGGCCAGGGCGAGGAGCGCGAGAGGCATGAGCGTGCGGCCCTTCAGGGTGGGGGGAGGTCGGTGCGCGCGAAGCGGCCGGAAGATTGCGCCAGCCGTTTACAGTCGTCCACATTAATTGCAGACGCCTGATATTTGCAAGCGCGGGCTATTGCATGCGTGCCCTATCCTGAGTGGTACGCGCACGCGCACGCCCCGGGCGTACGCCCTGACGACGGAGGAGCCCATGACGGCCACGGACAGCGCCCCGACCCCCCTCGCCCAGGGCTGGTGCGCCCTCTCCCTCCTCCACGGCCGCATCGAGGCGCACCTGGAGCGGGCCCTCCAGGCCGGGCACGGACTGAGCGTGCGCGAGTACTCCCTGCTGGACGTGCTCAGCCGCCAGCACGACGGGCCGGGCGGGCACCTGCGGATGCACCAGGTGGCGGAATCGGTGGTGCTCAGCCAGAGCGCGACGACCCGCCTGGTCAGCCGGCTGGAGGACCGGGGGCTGCTGAACCGCTACCTCTGCGACACCGACCGGCGCGGCATCTACACCGACGTCAGCCAGGCGGGCCTCGACCTGCTGTCCCTGGCCCGCCCCACCAACGCGGCCGCCCTGCGCGAGGCCCTGGACGAGGCGGCCGCCCGCCCGGAACTGGCCCCGCTGGTCTCGGCGGTCGAGAACCTGCGCGGATAGCCCGCCGACACGCGTGGGCCCCCGGCCTTCCGGCCGGGGGCCCACGCGTTTCCGGTCCCTAGCCCCGCGCTGCCGAGGGGGTCGCCGTTGCCGGCGGGAGGCCGCCGGCCGGGCCGGAGGACGGGACGGGCGAGCCCTGGACCGGGCCGTGCGAGGGCGGGGGCGCCGACGACGTACGCGGCGGACGCGCCGAGGAGCCGGGCGCCGTCGGGGTGGGGGTGACGCGGGGGGACGGGCTCTGCGACGGCGGCGCCGAGGGGACCGCCGAGGGCGTCGCGCCGGGCGGCGTGCTCGGGCTCGGGCTCGGCAGCGGGGTGAGCTCCGGCGGCGCGGCGGGCGGCACCGGGCGGACCGGGACCTCGTCGGGGCCCAGCAGCAGGTAGCCGGCCAGGGCCGCCGCCGCGAGACCGGACAGGCCCGCGAGGGCCCACACCGGACGGCGCAGCCGGACCCGGCCGGCCTTCAGGTGCGGACCCGGCGGGTCGGCCGGGCGCAGCACGACCACGGTGACCTCCGCGGCCCTGGCCTCCATGGCCCGCCGCAGCCGGCCCTCCACGGGACGTTCGCCGCTCATACCCTTCCCTCCAGGATCCGTTCCAGCGCGTCCAGGGCGCGGCTGGCGTTCGACTTCACCGAGCCCCGGCTGATGCCCAGGGTCTCGGCGATCTCCGCCTCGCTGAGGTCGGCCCAGTACCGCAGCACCAGCACCTGGCGGCGGCGCGGGGTCAGCCGGCCCAGCGCCGCCAGGACCTCGCGGTGCGCCTCGTCCAGGACGACGGACGCCTCCGCGGAGGGTACGTCGGCCGTGACCGGCGGGATCCACGCGCGGGCCGTGCGGCGGCGGCGCAGCACGGAGCGCGCGGTGTTCACGACGGAGGTGCGCAGGTAGCCCAGCGCGTTGTCCACCTCCGTGATCCGCTCCCCGTACCGGCGGTAGAGGGCGGTGAAGGCGTCCTGGACCACGTCCTCGGCGGTGCCCAGGTCGTCGACGAGGAGCACCGCGAGGCGGACCATGGACAGCCGGTGGGCGTGGTACAGCTGGCTGACGGTCGGCACGGGGTCGCCGGCGGCGGGGCCGGACGCCCCGTAGGTGTACGGGTGCGGGTGCGCGCCGGGGCCGGCCGGCGGGGCGGGGGTTTCGCGGCGGGTGAGCCACCACCACAAGCCCCGCCACGCCCGGGGGGAAACGGGCGCGGCGGGGCCGGTGGTCGGTGCGAGTGCGAGCACGGGTGTCCTCAGTTGCCGGCGCGGCGCCGCACGGTGTAGAGGGCTCCCGCGCCCACGGCGACCAGCCCGGCCGCTCCGGCGCCGAGGGCGACGGTGGTCGCCGAGGAGCCAGTATGCGCGAGCTCGGATCCCTCGCCGGAGCCGGGCGCCCCGGACGGGACGGCGGACGGGGCCGCGGACGGGACGGCGGAGGGCCGCGCGGTGCCGGGCATGCTCACCGACGGGCTGGGCTTGGCACCCGGCGGCAGGGAGGGCACGGCCGAGGGCTGCCCGCCGCCCGGGTGGGTCGGGACCGCGCTGGGCCGGGCGGTGCCGCCGGGCTGCGAGGGAACCGGGTGCGGCGCGGCCGAGGCGGAGGGCTGCGCCGGAGTGGCGGAAGGCGCCTGCGCGGCGAAGGCCGGTCCGACGAGGGCGACGGCCGCCCCGGCGGCGGCAGCGACGACGGCCGCCCGGCGGGCGGACTGGGGTACGCGCTTCAGGTTCTTCACGGTGCATCTCCACGGTCGGTTCGAGGGCTCGGAACTTCGCCCTTCACCCCCGCACGACGTGCGAGTCCGCGATCGGTTGCCGCCGTTCCCGAAAAAACTTTCCGCGCCCCTCGGCGGGGCCGGCGACGGCCGTCGCCGGGTGAGGGCCCCTTGATGGGGCCGCCGTCGTGGATCACAATCCGCAGATGCCGACGCCGCCGTGCACTCCCCCGAGCCCTGCCACGGGCCAACGGCCCCCGTACAGCAGCTGGATGCGGTACTTCTCCCCCGCCCCGGTCCACCGCCGGCTCGGCCTGGTCTGCCTGGGCGTGGGCGTGCAGCAGGGGGCGCTGCCGGTGGTCGGGCCCCGGGTCCTCGGCCATCACGTGGCGGTCGTGGTCACGCGGGGCCGCGGCTGGTTCGCCGGGGCCGGGCGTCCGCCGCAGGCGGTGGCGGCGCCCGCCCTGCTGTGGCTGGTGCCGGGGGTGGAGCACCACTACGGCCCCGATCCGGAGGGCGGCGGCTGGGACGAGTGCTTCGTCGACTTCACGGGCGCCGCCGTCGGCGCGTACACCGACCTCGGCTACCTCACCCCGGACCGTCCGGTGGTGCCGCTGAGCGGGACCACCGGGGTGCAGCACGTGGTGGACGGGATCGTGCGGGCCGCCCGGCGCGGCGGGCCGCTGCTGGAGGTGGAGGCCGCCGCGCAGGTGCACGCCCTGCTGGTGGCGCTGCGCTACGCGCGGGCGGAGGTGTCGCGGCACGGGGACGCGGTGGTGGACGCGCTGGCCCGGGACGCGCTGCTGCCGATCCCGGTGGCCGAGCACGCGGCCCGGCTCGGCATCCCGCTGCCGGAGCTGCGCGGGGCGGTGCGGCGCAGCACCGGCGGGGGCGTCAAGGAGTACCTGCTCGGGATCCGGCTGAGCCGGGCCAAGGAGCTGCTGGCCCGGACCGACCTGCCGGTCTCGGGGATAGCCCGCCGGGTGGGGTACGAGGACCCGGCCTACTTCAGCCGGCTCTTCAGCCGCCGGGTGGGCATGGCCCCGGTGCGGTTCCGGGAGCAGCAGTCGGTGCGGGCCCCGGCGGGGTGGGGCGGCGGGGCCTCAGGGCATGGGCCGGCGGGCGTAGCAGAAGAAGTGCTCCTCCGGGTCGGCGAGCCCTCCGGCGGGCCGGAACGGGACGGTCTCCTGGTGCAGGACCTCCAGCCCGGCGGCCCGGATCCGGTGCAGGTACTGCTCGGCGGAGAGGCTGCTGACGGTGACGGGATGGCCCATGAACTCGATGTCGAGGGCGTCGATGTCCCCGGGGACGGTGGCGACGAGGAGGTGGCCGCCGGGCGCCGTCCAGGAGGCCATCCGCTCCAGTGAGCCGGCGATCTCCGCCTGGTCCATCATCAGCAGCGGGAAGAAGGCGCAGACGGCGTCGAAGCCCTCGGGGCCGGGCGGGGTGTAGGTGCGGACGTCGGCCTGCTCGAAGCGGGCTCCGGGGACCCGGGTGCGGGCGAGGGCGACCATCTCGGCGGAGACGTCGATGCCGGTGACGGCGCAGCCCGCGCGGGCCAGGGTCTCGGCGGTGGGGCGGCCGGTGCCGCTGCCGACGTCGAGGACGCGGGCGCCCCGGGGCAGCCGTCCCATGAGCCACTCCAGGGCCTGCCGCTGGGCCGGGATGGTGCCGAACGCCTCCTCGTAGCGCCCCGCGAGCGCGTCGAACACCTCTGCGGCGGTCCTGCGACCGGTCATCGTGCGGCCTGCCTCTCCTCGTCGTGCCCGCACCGTTGCCGGGTACGGGGTCCTGGGGCCCGGGCGGGCATGGCCGGACGGGCCCCAGGCGCAGGATGCCCGCCGCGCGGGCCGCCCGTGCCCGGAACCGCCGAAAGGGCGTCAGCCGGAGGCCGCCTCCCGGACCGCCGCCAGGAACGCGTCCGTTCCGGGGTGCGTGGGGTGGTGCGGGTAGGACACGTAGACGGTGGCGGGCGGGGCGTCGGAGACGGGGAGGAAGCGGACGCCGGGGTGGCCGTGGCTCTCGGCGGTGCCGGCGGCCGCGAGGCCGAAGGCGCCGCCGGTGGCGATCAGGTTGAGCCACTCGTCGACGTTGCCGACCTCCACCGTCCGGGCGGGGCGCTCCGCGGGCGGCCACAGCTCCGGCGAGGCGGTGCCCGCCTCGAGCCAGACGGCCAGCGGCAGCGCGGGGGCGGCGGTGAGTTCCGCCAGCAGGATCCGGTCCCGGCCGGCCAGCGGGTGGTCGTCGGGCAGGGCGGCGACGCGGCCCTCGGTGTAGAGGGCCTCGCTGCGGATGCGGGGGTCGTCGAGGAGGGTGCGCAGGACGGCGACGTCGGCGTCCCCGGTGGCGAGTCCGGCGGTGGCGTTGTCCCGCCGGACCACGTCGAGCGGGGTGCCGGGCTGGGTGCGGCGCCAGGTGCGCAGCAGCGGTACGGTCTGCTGCCCGAGCACGGCGCAGGTGTAGCCGAGGCGCAGCGGGCGCGACACCTCGCGGGTGTCGGCGAGGGCGGCGTCCAGGTGGGAGAGGATGGCCCGGCCGTGCCCGAGCAGGGTGGTGCCCGCCCCGGTGAGGGCCAGGTGCCGGGAGGAGCGGTCCACGAGCCGGACGCCGACGCGGGCCTCCAGCTGGGCCAGGGTCCGGGAGAGGGCGGGCTGGGTCATGTGCAGGCGGGCCGCCGCGGCGGTGATCGTCCCGGCCTCGGCGACGGCGTCCAGCGCCCTGAGGTGCCGCAGTTCCACATCATCCATGCCTGGGGAGCATAGTCGCTGCCCAGACGGCATTTCCGGACGGGCGGCGCGGTCCCTACGGTCGGAGGTGCCCGGCGGAGGTTCCGCCGGGCAGGTTCTCCGGAGGTCGTGATGAGGATTCTGCTGGTCGGCGCGGGCGGCACGCTGGGCACCGCGGTGCGCGGGGCGCTGGCGGCGCGCGGGCACGAGGTGGTCGGGGTGGGCCGCTCGGGCGGTGACCTGGTGGCGGACGTCACGGACCCGGAGCAGGTGGCCCGCCTGTACGCGCAGGCGGGCCCGCTGGACGCGGTGGCGGTCGCGGCCGGGGAGGCCGTGTTCCGCCCGCTGGGACAGCTGGCGGCCGACGACTTCGCGGCGACGCTGCGGGGCAAGGCGCTGAGCCAGATCGAGCTGGTCCGCCAGGGCGCCGCGCACCTGGCCCCGACCGGTTCGTTCACGCTGGTCAGCGGCATCCTCACGGAGCAGCCGATCGTGGCCGGCGCGGCCGCCTCGGCGGCGAACGGAGCGGTCGAGGCCTTCGTGCGGGCGGCGGCGGTCGAGCTGCCGCCGCAGCGGATCAACGCGGTGAGCCCGACGGTGCTGGAGGAGTCCCTGCCCGCCTACGGCCCCTTCTTCGCCGGGATGGAGGCCGTCTCCGCGGCCCGTGCGGCGACGGCCTACGTGCGCTCGGTGGAGGGGGCGCAGACGGGCCAGGTCTACCGGGTCCACTGACCGGGCCCGTCCGGTCAGGGCCGGTAGCCGACGTTGAGCTCCGCGACCGAGGTCCAGGGGTTGCCGTTCACCTCCCGGGTGGCCCTCAGCCTGACGTAGCGGGCGGCCCGCGGGGTGAAGGCGGCGTCCTGCTGCGCGGCGCCGTCCGCCCAGGTCCCGGTGGCGGCGGCCGGGCCCCAGGTGGTCCCGTCGGCGGAGGTGTAGACCTCGTAGTCGGCGATGCGCCCGTTGCTCTGCGCCGGGCGGGGCAGTACGTGGAGGGCGGACACCCGGTAGGAGGCGCCGAGGTCGAGGGTGATCTCGTGCGGCATGGGCGCGGTGGCGGCGTACCACTGGGTGTGCCAGAGGGTCGCGGCCTTGCCGTCGAGGACGTTGGCGGCGCTCCCGTTCTCGCCGGCCGTCTCCTGGCTGTCGACGGCGCTGACCCTCATCTTGTTCTGCGGGACGAGGAGTTCGCCGGGGCCGGCCGGTCCGAGGTCGTCGACGGTGAGGTCGTCGAGGACGAGGTCGGCCTCGTCGTGGGAGCCTTCCGCGCTGACCTTGCGCACCCCGATCCAGGCGTCGGCGCCCGCGGTGAAGGTCTGGGTGAAGGCGGTGGCGGTGCGGGCCTGGCCGAGGGCGGTGGCGGTCTCGGCGGTGCCCGCTCCGGTGACGAACCGGTAGTCCCCGGCGAAGCCGTTCTCGTAGCGGAAGCCGACCCGGTAGGCGTGGCCGGGGGTGAACCGCAGGGTCTGCGGGAGGGTGCGGTAGACCAGTCCGGGGCGTTCCTCGTGCGATTTGAGGGAGTTCCGTCCGCCGATCACGTCGTCGACGAGCTTCCCGTTCCAGCCGGCCTGGGTGTAGGGGGCGTTGCGCTGGGCGATGTGGGTGCGGGGGTCGGTGGCCGATCCGCCGGCGCCGCCGAAGACGAAGGGGCCCCAGCCGGCGTCCACGTTCTCGAAGTCCTCCGCGTAGGTGTGCCCGCCCAACGGGGTGCGGGCGGAGCGCACCACGCGGACGTCGTCCAGCCGGACGGTGCCGGGTCCGGCGGCGGCGGACAGCGTGAGGAGGGCCGTGGACTGCCCGTCGGGTACGTCGAAGAGCACCTTCATCCGCTGCATGGTGGTGCCGTTCTTCTCGCTGCCGCCCAGGTCGTTGACCAGGGGGGAGGAGTCGGCGTACACGGACTCGGCGGTGGTGGCGCCGGCCGGGGTGACGGCGAGGGTGGCGGCCCGGCCGGCGGGGGTGGTGACCCAGACGGAGGCCGCGTAGGTGCCGGGGCTCAGGCCGGTGAGCCGCTGGGAGACGGCCGGGGCGGCCTGCGGGCCGAAGGTGAGCTCGTTCTGCCCCAGGGCGTTCCGGGTGACGGCGGCGCCGGTCCCGGTGGGGTTCCAGGCCGCGAGGTCGCCCGCGTTGAAGGAGGGGTCCTTGACGGGGGTCCCCTCGCCCCAGCGCGGGTCGGGCTGCGCGGGGGCGGCGCCGTCGGTGACCACGTACGCGGTGCGGGCGGCGGCGTCGATGGTGACCCGGCCGTCCGCGCCGGGGGTGAGGGGTCCGACGGGCTGCCGGCCGGTGTCGGTGAGCCGGTACAGGGTGGGGGTCCGCCAGCCGGCGGGCAGGGTCCAGGTGGTGGGGCCGCCGGCCGCGTTCCAGTGGTAGAGCCTGCCGTCCCGCGGGAGCAGGTAGGCGGAACCGTCGAGGACGGTGCGCCCGGCGGTGGTGATGCGGCGGGTGCCCCCGGCGGTGGTGACGGAGGTGCCGTTCGCGAGGGTGACCGTGTCGGCGGTCCACTTCACGATCGGGGACTCCTGGAGGTACTTGGTCGGCAGGTCCACGCCGAAGGTGGTGTTCAGGAAGGCCGGGTAGTCCTTCTTGCCCTGCCAGCCCTCGTAGGCGGCCAGTTCGGCGCCGCCGAGCAGCGGGTCGCGGGCGATCCAGTCGTCCTTGGCGTGGTTGGCGATGAACCGGGCGATGGTGGAGTTCACTCCCTTGAGGTCGCTGCCCCCGTAGTCGACGTCGGCGGCCCAGTGGTGCCAGAGGGACTGTTCGGTGAGGGTGTTGGGGAACTCGGTGGCGAGCTGGAGGCCGAGGCCGGAGATCTCGCGCTGGAGCCTGCGGGAGACGTAGCCGTCGCCGTACCAGACGTCGACGTAGAGGAAGTCGAGTCCGGGCGCGGCGGCCTTGAGGTCCGCGAGGCGCTTCAGCCGCTCCCCCGACTGGCCGTCCTTGCGGGTGTCGACGCGGTACGACTGGTCGAGCCAGTCCCAGCCGAGGCCGCCGCTCTGGTGGGCGGGGTCGAAGGTGGCGGAGACGGGGTACTCCTCGGTGGCGTTGACGTGCACGCCGAAGTCGGCGTTGTAGGCGTGGCCGGCGGTGGTGAGGGCGTTGAGGCCCTCGGCGCCGCCGAGTTTGGCGCCGATGTCCTTGTAGTCCATGTGCGCCGAGTCGTGGCCCTCGGAGGCGTAGCCCTTGAGCAGGACGAACTGGCCGAGGCCGTCGGTGGCGAGGCTGACCCGCTTGGTCTCGTCGAGGGTCTGGGCGAAGGGGTGGGTGGCCTGGGAGGCGAAGTTGAACGGGATGCGCTGGACCACCCGGCGGGCGGTGTCCTGCCAGCCGGCGGGCGGGGTCCAGATGTCCCGGTAGGCGACGGCGGCGTCCTGCCAGTCGACCACGGAGTCGCCGTTGCGGTCGGCGGTGATCGCGACGCGGACGTAGGGCAGCGGCTCGGTGTCGGTGTCGGCGGCGCCCTGGGCCCGGTAGAGCCAGGCCCCGCTCCACAGGCCGGCCCGGCGGTAGGAGCCGTGGTCGGTCACCCGTTCGCCGATCCGGCCGTTCTCCCGGGCGGTGCCGCCGGAGGGGGTGTCGTAGAGGGAGTTGGAGTCGATGGCGGCCGCCAGCCGGCCGGTGCTGAGGAGCCCGTACATCACGGTCCTGGCGGCGGGGTCCACCGGGGTGGAGGCGGTGACGGGGGTGAAGGCGTCGCCGGTGCCGGTGGTGGCGGTGTGCATGGTGGCGGTGGCCAGGGCCGCGCCGGGCTGGTCGCTGCGGACGCTGACGAGGGTGTGCTCCGGGATCTCGAAGCTGCGCACCCGCAGGGCGGGGGTGTCCTCGACGGCGGTGACCCGGAACTCCACGACCGGGCCGGCCACCGAGATCCGGGACCGGACGGTCACCCCGGAGAAGGACATCGCGTAGTCCACGCCGGAGGCGGAGGGGACGGAGGTGACGGCGGGGGTGTAC
Source organism: Streptomyces sp. NPDC089915 (assembly GCF_040684675.1). Taxonomy (NCBI): domain Bacteria; kingdom Bacillati; phylum Actinomycetota; class Actinomycetes; order Kitasatosporales; family Streptomycetaceae; genus Streptomyces; species Streptomyces sp. NPDC089915. The sequence continues at coordinate 27,596 of NZ_JBFBGN010000030.1, forward strand.
GCGGTCCCGTTCACGAGGACGGTGCTCAGCGGGTCCTCGTTGCCGTGGAGCACGTCCCCGGTCGCGCGCCGGGTGTAGTCGACGACGCGCGGGAAGGCCGGGTCCACGCTGACGGACAGCTCGGGCGAGGTGATCGTCACGGGCGCGGCGGCGGCCGGGGCCGCCGCGACCGGGACGGACGGGAAGAGGGTGGCGACGAGACCGGCGACCGCGACCGCGGCCGGCCGGAGGGGGGTGCGCATCGGGCCTCCGGGAGTCGGCGCTTGCCTGCACGGACGGCGAGGCCGCGCGACTCCCTCCGGAGCCCCGCGGTCCGCTCACTGGCCTGCCAGCTTGCGGACCCCGGGCGCCCGGGCCCATGGACAAAGCGACGCCGCGTCCTGGACTTACCGATCAGCCCCCGGCGGGCACCAGCACGACGGCCGTGCCGTACGCGCACACCTCCGTCCCGACGTCGGCCGCCTCCGTGACGTCGAAGCGCATCATCAGCACCGCGTTGGCCCCGCGCGCCTTCGCCTGGTCGATGAGCCGGTCCATGGCCTGGTTGCGGGTCTCCACGAGCGTCTTGGTGAGCCCCTTCAGCTCGCCGCCGATCATGGACTTCAGGCCGGCGCCGATCTGGCTGCCCAGGTGCCGGGAGCGCACGGTCAGCCCGAACACCTCGCCGATCACCTGCTCCACCCGGTAGCCGGGGACGTCGTTGGTCGTGACGACCAGGACACCGGTCTCCCGGGCGCCGGGGCCGCCTCCGTAGTCTTCGATACCCATGCGCCCCACTGTGGGCGCGGGCGCGGCCGCCCGCATCCGCTGGGCCTCGCCCCCGTGGGGCGCCGGGCGCGGTCCACCGGAACGGGTTGGGCATATCGGGCTAAACGGCGGCGCGTCGCCGGGAGCCCGCGAGGCCCGTCTCGTCATAGTCGTCCCTGGCGGCCGCCGGGCCGCCGCGTCCCGCCGCGCAGCGCGGCCGGGCGGGAGTCTTTCCAGAGGAGCCGCTCATGCCCAAGCCCACCAGGACCATCCTCGCCCTGGCCGCCGGAAGCCTGGCGCTCGGCCTGGTCGGCGGGGGCGCCGCCTTCGCGGACCAGGGCGCGGCGGCCCACGGCGGAGCCCGGTACCACGCCCCCGGCGACGGGAGGGACGGCGACGACACCTCCTACGACGACTACCACAAGCACCGCTACTCCCTGGGCAAGGTCGTCTCGCGCGGCCCGCTGAGCGTGCGCAGCAAGCCGACCACCCACTCGCACCTCCAGTACAAGGTGTACCCGGGCGAGACCCTCGCCCTGAAGTGCAAGACGCGCGGCGAGAACGTGGCCGGGAACGACATCTGGTACCTCATCGACCCCGGTGACGACGACCGCGACGACTGGGCGGACGGCACCGACGGCGAGGGCCGCAAGAAGGCCCGCGAGGCCGTGGCCCGCGACGGGTACGACCACGACTGGGTCTCGGCCCGCTACGTCAAGGACCTCGACCGCGTCCGCTGGTGCCGCGACTGACCCGCTCCCGCCGCGACCGTCCCCGCCGCCGCGCCCGCCGCTCCCGTACCGGCGTGCGCGGCGGCGGGCCGTGGTCCGGGGATCAGAAGTCCCCGTAGTTGACCTGCCAGGTGGGCAGGCCCATCCGGCGCCAGACCGCGACCACCCGGTCCCGGTCGTCGAGCGAGACGCGGACCGCGAAGCGCTCGCGCACGTGCGCGTCGAACAGCTCGGCCTTGACGACGTCGTCGCGGCGCGTGTCCCCCGCCGCCCGCATCCACAGCTCGTCGTACGGCACTTCGTGCGCCCGCAGCCAGGACTCGGTCTGCGGCCGGTGCTCCTCCCCGCGCCCGGACAGCAGCACGAGCCGGTCCCCCGCGCTGCGGAAGGCCTCCAGGGCGTGCCGCACCGGCTCGTTCAGCAGGTCGGCCTCGCAGCGCGAGAAGTCGTACGGGCCGCGGTCCCCGGTGAGGGCGAGCGTCCCGTCGATATCGCACAGCACGGCGGCCGGCAGGTCCGGGTCGGCGGTGTACGGCCGCACCGGCGGCTGGTCGTTGAGCCATTCGGCGGTCAGCCGCCAGCCGCCCTTGCGGGCCTTGGCGTGCTTGTCGGCCAGGATCCGGATGATCTCCTCCCCGACCGGCCGCTCCCGCGCGGCGTCGCGGCGCAGGCACTCCTCCACGGACACGCCGGTGAAGTCGTGCACGGCGAAGGTGGCGCGGCCGGCCACCGCCGCCTTGAGCCGCTTGGGGATGTGCGAGGTCAGGTGGGTGTTGTCGACGACCACGTCGAAGCCGTCCGCGACGGCCGCCGCGACCGCCGCGTCCTGTACGGCGAGCACGGTCTGCTCGTGCTTGTACGAGCGGCCCCGCTCGGGGTCGGGCACGTCGAGCATGGCCCGCAGGTCGTCGAGGTTGACCCGGCGCATCCGGCCGCCGGCCTCGGCCTGGAGGGCGCGCGCCGCGGTGGTCTTGCCCGAGGCCGGCAACCCCGTCATGACGTGGACCACGGGGAGTTCGGGCTCTTCGGACACGGTTCAGTTCTCCTCGTCGGTGGTGAAGGGATCGGCCGTCTCGGGCCGTACGGCCCGCCAGCTGACGAGCTCGGTGGTGCGGCCGTCCAGCCGCATGAACATGGCGGCGCGGATCCGGCCGTCGGGATGCTGCCGGACGGCGCGGGCGAAGGCGCCCCGGTCGTCCGCCAGGTGCTCGAACTCCTTGTACGCCTCGTCGATGGCCCGCTCCCGGCGCGCGAACTCCTCCTCCAGGCCCGCGATCACCTCGCGCACCCAGTGGTCGAACTCGTCGGGCACCTGCTCCAGCAGCGCGTCCAGCGGACGGCCGCCCCGGGAGCGGACGCCGCCGAGCTCGGCGAGCGAGAGGCCGAGGCCCTGGGCCAGGATCTTGGCGGAGGTACCGGCGAAGCGCTGGACGCCGTGGCTGCGCCACACGTCCCGCTCGGTGACGCCGGTGAGCAGCTTGTGCAGGCGTACGTACTCGGAGAGCTTGGCCTTGGCGCGGACGCCGGAGGCGAACCGCAGGACGAAGCCCTCGGCGTCCATGCCGGTGGCGGAGTCCCCGCCGGGCAGGGTGTTGGACTCGGCGAGCGCGAGGAGTTCGGGCAGCGGCATGGCGGGCCACACCTTCACGACGGAGCCGATGCCCGCCCAGTGGGCGGCGGCCTCGGCGAGCGGCACCTCGGCGCCGGCCCGGTCGAACGCGGCGAGCAGGACGAGGTCGCGGCGGTCGCCGTAGTCGACGACGATCCGGTTCTGCGGGTACAGGATCTCCGCGAGGTAGGTGGTGCCGGGCACCAGGGCCGCAGTGTCGCCCGCGTCGAGGCGGCGCTGCGCCCAGGTGGCCTGGGTGCTGATGAAGGAGCCCTTGGAGGCGACCTGCCAGCGGTCCGCGTAGTGGAAGACGACGGCGAGGCTGCCGTCGACCTTGTCGTACACCTCGAACGGTTCGTCGGGCAGGGCCGTGGCGTAGGGCTGGCCGGACTCGTGTTCTCCGACGTTGAAGAACTTCGGCAGCGGCAGCGCGACGACGGCTCCCGTGACGTCGTCGGCGACGAGGCCGCGGCAGCGCGTGGTGACCTGGTTCCAGACCCGCTCGTACTGCGCGGTGCGCGTGTACGTGTAGATGGACAGCGGCAGTTCGGGGTGCCGCTTGCGGGTCACGTATCCGGCGTCGACGGCCTCCGCCAGTGCCTGGGCGGGCAGCAGGTCATGGAGAGTCAGGCGGTCCTGGCTCATGGGTTCCTCCCGGTTCGAGTCGGCTCATTCTCACCGGTGGGAGGGGCGGCCCGGTACTCAATTACGACTGGTCACCGGCCTGTAGCGGGGCTGTGACACGCCCGGCGCGCTCAGCGCGGGCGCGGCCGGGCGGGGTGGCGCGAGCGCAGGAGGGCGACGGTGGTGAGGGCCCAGGCACCGACCGCGATCCACAGCAGCACCCCGCCCAGCGGGCGGAGCGCGGCCACGCCCGTCACCGGGGCGGCGGTGAGGCAGGCGGTGGCGGTCATGCCGAGGGGGAAGACGGTGGACCAGCGGCGGACGTCGTAGCGCGGGCGGGGGCTGCGGACCTCGGCGGCGAGCAGGACGGCGTACCAGACGAGGGAGAGGGCGAGCGCGGTCAGGGCGGCGGCGCGCAGGGCCGTGTGCGCCGGGCCGCCGGCCCCCGCCGGCGAGGTGGCGAGCCGGGCCGCGGCGAGGGCGGTGATGGCCAGGGAGCCGCCCGCGACCCAGTGGTCGCCCGCCCCGCGGAGCACCTCGTGGAAGTCGAAGCGCCGCAGGGCGAGGGCGTAGAGCAGGATCCCGAGGCAGAAGCAGGCGAGCGCGGCGCGGGCGAGCCAGTCGAGGCGGTGGACGGTGGCCAGGGCGGCGGCCAGGACGGCGAGGCCCTGGGTGGCGACGCAGCCGAGGAAGACCACCCCGGGCATGCGCCGGCGCCAGTGCCGGACGACGGCCAGCAGCAGCCCGGGCCAGATCAGGGCGGCGAGGACCAGCAGGGCGGCGGCCGCGTCCTGGCGGCCGAGCTGGGAGAGGCGGGCGCCGAGCACGGTGGTGGCGGCGACGGCGGTGAGGGCGGCCGGGGTGTCGGCCTCGGCCCGGAAGCGGCCGCGGTCGACGGCGAGCCGGACGGTGAAGTCGGCGGCGAGCAGCAGCCAGAGCAGGGCGGAGACGGCCAGTGCGGCCAGGGAGAGCAGGTGGCGGCCGGTCAGTTCGAGGCCGACGGAGAGGATCCCGGCGGCCATGACGGCGCCGCCCGCGGCGGGCGGGAGTGCGGCCCACCGGTCCCGCAGGCGGCTGCGGCTGCGCATGGGCTCACATTACGCCGCGGGTGCGGAACTGGACGCTGATGCGGGGGCCGACGGCGCGCGCCGTCTTGGGGACCGCGTGCTCCATGGTGCGCTGGCAGGAGCCGCCCATCACCACGAGGTCTCCGTGGCCGAGCGGGAGGCGCAGCAGGGTGGGGCCGCCGTCGCGGGGGCGCAGGACGAGGTCGCGGGGGTCTCCGACGGAGAGGATCGCGACGAGGGTGTCCTCGGTGGCGGAGCGGCCGGTGCGGTCGCCGTGCCAGGCGACGCTGTCGCGGCCGTCGCGGTAGAGGCAGAGCCCGGCGGTGACGAAGGGTTCGCCGAGTTCGGGGGCGTAGTGCCGGCCGAGGGCCTCGCGGGCCTCGGTGAGGACGGGGTGCGGGAGGGGGTCGCCGTCCCCGTAGAAGGCGAGCAGGCGGGGTACGTCGACCGCCCGCTCGTACATCCGCCGCCGCTCGGCGCGCCAGGGCACCTCGGCGGCGAGGTGTTCGAACAGGGCGTCGGCGCCGGTCAGCCAGCCGGGCAGCCGGTCGGTCCAGGCGCCGGCCCCGAGCTCGGTGCGCTCCAGCGGCGAGAGGGGGCCGAGCCGGATCTCGTCCGTCTGGTCGAAGAGGGAGCCCTGGAGTGCGTGCATGGTTCCAGCCTACTCCCGATCCGAACACCTGCTCGATTAAATGCGTGCGAAACCCTCCTCGGGGGCTCTGGCGGGACGGGCCCGGGGAGGCGATCATGAGCGGGCGCCGGGCCGCGGGCCGGGCGCGTCCGCCGCCGCCCCGGCTCCCCGTCCAGGAGGTACGTGTGTCCGTCGCGTCGAGTTGTGCGTCCGGGAGCGTGGAGGTCGCGCTCCTGGAGGAGACCATCGGGGACAACCTCGACCGCACCGTGCGGGCCTTCCCCGACCGCGACGCCCTCGTCGACGTGGCCGCCGGCCGCCGGTGGACCTACCGGGAGCTGGCCGCCGACGTGGACGCCCTCGCCCTCGGGCTGCTGGACCTCGGGATCGAGCAGGGGGACCGGGTCGGCATCTGGGCGCCCAACCGGGCCGAGTGGACGCTCGTGCAGTACGCCACGGCGAAGATCGGGGCCATCCTGGTCACGGTCAACCCGGCCTACCGCTCGCACGAGCTGGAGTACGTGCTGAACCGGTCCGGGATCCGGCTGCTGGTCTCGGCCCGGAGCTTCCGCAGCTCCGACTACGCCGGGATGGTCGAGGAGGTCCGGCCGCGCTGCCCCGACCTGGAGTTCACGGTCCTGTTCGACGGGTCGCGGTGGGACTCGCTGCTGGAGCGCGGCCGGCGGGCGGATCCGGCGGTCCTGGCGCGGGCGGGGGCCGCCCTGCACCCGGACGACCCGATCAACATCCAGTACACCTCGGGGACCACGGGCTTCCCCAAGGGCGCCACCCTCTCCCACCGCAACATCCTCAACAACGGCTACTTCGTCGGGGAGCTGTGCGGCTACACCGAGGCGGACCGGGTGTGCGTACCGGTGCCCTTCTACCACTGCTTCGGCATGGTCATGGGGGCCCTGGCCTGTACGAGCCACGGCGCCGCGATGGTGATCCCGGCCCCGGCCTTCGACCCGGCGGCCACCCTGGCGGCGGTCGAGGCGGAGGCGTGCACCTCCCTGTACGGGGTGCCCACGATGTTCATCGCCGAGCTGGCGGCGCCCGGGTTCGACGGGTACGACCTCTCCAGCCTGCGGACGGGGATCATGGCGGGCTCGCCGTGCCCGGTGGAGGTGATGAACGAGGTCATCGAGCGGATGGGGATGACCGAGGTGTCCATCTGCTACGGCATGACGGAGACCTCCCCGGTGTCCACGCAGACCCGCGCGGACGACTCCGTGGAGCGCCGGGTCTCCACCGTCGGCCGGGTGGGCCCGCACCTGGAGGTCAAGGTGGTCGACCCGAGATCCGGCCGGACCGTCCCGCGCGGCACCCCGGGCGAGCTGTGCACCCGGGGCTACTCGGTGATGATCGGCTACTGGGGCGAACCGGACAAGACCGCCGAGGTGGTGGACCGGGAGGGCTGGATGCACACCGGCGACCTGGCGGTCATGGACGCGGACGGCTACCTGAGCATCACCGGCCGGATCAAGGACATGGTGATCCGGGGCGGCGAGAACCTCTATCCGCGCGAGATCGAGGAGTTCCTCCACGCCCACCCGGACGTCCTGGACGTGCAGGTCATCGGGGTGCCCGACGCCAAGTACGGGGAGGAGCTGATGGCCTGGGTGCGGATGCGCGAGGGCGCCGAGCCGCTGACCGCCGACTCCGTGCGCGCGTACTGCGAGGGACGGCTCGCCCACTTCAAGATCCCGCGCTACGTGCACGTGGTGGACGAGTTCCCCATGACCGTCACGGGCAAGATCCGCAAGGTCGAGATGCGGGCCATGGCGGCCCGCCTGCTGGAGGGGGCCCGGGAAGGGGTCTGAGGGGCCGGCCCTACGGGGTGCGGTACTCCTCCCAGGTCCACAGGAGCTGGCGGCGGGCCATGACGCCGACCGCGTGACGGCGGTAGCGGGCGGTGCCGCGGACGTCGTCGATGGGGTTGCAGGAGGCCGCGGCGAGCTCGCCGAACCGTTCGGCGAGCGAGGGGGCGAGCTCCGCACGGGAGTCCCAGAGGCCCTCCTCCTCCAGGGCCGCCTCCAGGAACTCCTCGGCGGCCCGCGCCCGGACGGGGGTGGGGGCGGCCGAGCCGATGCCGGTGCGGACCGAGCGGGTGCGCGGGTGCAGGGCGAGGCCGAAGGCGCACACGGCGATGACCATCGCGTTGCGGGTGCCGACCTTGGAGAACTGCTGGGGGCCGTCGGCCACGGGGACGCGGATGGTCTTGATCAGCTCGTCGGGGGCGAGCGCGTTGCGTTTGACGCCCGTGTAGAAGGAGTCGATCGGGATCAGCCGGGCGCCCCGTACGGACTCCGCCTCCACCTCGGCCCCGGCGGCGAGCAGCGCCGGGTGGGAGTCCCCGGCGGGCGAGGCGCAGCCCAGGTTGCCGCCGACGCTGCCCCGGTTGCGGATCTGCGGTGAGGCGACGGTGTGGGAGGCGAGCGCGAGGCCGGGCAGGGGCGCGCGCAGCTGCTCCATGATCTGCGTGTAGGGCACGGAGGCGCCCAGGCGGACCACGTCCCCCTCGGTCCGCCATTCCCGGAGCAGGCCGATCCGGTTGAGGTCCAGGAGGTATTCGGGCCTGCGGTGGTCGAAGTTGATCTCGACCATCACGTCGGTGCCCCCGGCGATGGGCAGGGCGGACGGGTGCTCCGCCTTGGCGGCGAGGGCCTCCTCCCAGCTCGCGGGGCGAAGGAATTCCATGAGCGGCTCTCAATCCTCGTGCGGGGCCGGGTCGCCGCCGGGCGGCTCGCGGCCGTCGGGTGCGTCCGCGCCGTCGGGTGGGTTCCCGTCGTCGGGTGCGTCCGCGCCGTCGGGTGCGTTCCCGTCCTCGGCCCGGGCGTGGCGGAGGCGGGCGAGGACGAGGACGGTGTCGTCGGTCGCCCCGTCGGGCAGCAGGGCCGCCAGGATGCGGTCGGCCTCCCCTTCCAGCGGTCCGGCGGCGCGGGCCAGTTCGGCGCGCAGGGCGTCGAGGCCCGCGTCGATGTCCCGGCCGCGCGACTCGACGAGGCCGTCGGTGTACAGGGCCAGGACGGCCCCGTCGGGGAGCGCGGCCCCGGCGGAGCGAAAGGGGACGCCGCCGACCCCCAGCGGGACCCCGAGGACGTCGCCGAGGGTCTCGACCGCGCCGTCGGGGTGGCGCACCAGGGGCGGGGGGTGGCCGGCGTTGCCGATGCGGGCGCGGCCGGTGCGGGGGTCGTAGACCACGTAGAGGCAGGTGGCCAGTTCGATGCCGGCGTCCCGGGCGGCGGCGTCGAGCTCGGCGAGCAGGCCCTCGGGGTCGGGGCGGTGGCGGGCCAGCGCGCGGGCGGTGATCCGCAGCCTGCCCATGGAGGCGGCGGCGGGCACCCCGTGTCCCATGACGTCGCCGACGACGAGGGCGACCCGGCCGTCGGGCAGGGCGATCACGTCGTACCAGTCGCCGCCGACCTCGGTGGCCCGGCTGCCCGGCAGGTAGCGGTGGGCGACGCTCACGTGCTCGGTCGCGTCCGGGGCGGTGGGCAGCAGGGCGCGCTGGAGGGTGAGGGAGATGTCCTGGACCCGGCTGTAGAGGCGGGCGTTGTCCAGGCACAGGGCGGCGCGGGAGGCGAGTTCGCCGGCCAGGCCGAGGTCCTCCTCCGTGAAGGCGGGACGGGCGTCGGAGCGGCCGAAGACGGTGATGCCCTGGACGTGGCCGCGGGCGATGAGCGGGGCGATCAGGACGTAGCCGACGCCGCAGTCGAGGAGCTGGCGGGCGAGGTCCCGGTGGCCGGCGGTCCGGGCCGCGAACTCCTCGTCGACGCGGAGGGACAGCGGGCGGCCGGTGCGCAGCATCCGGTGGATGCCGGAGCCCGGCGGGTAGGTCACCCGGTCGAGGGCGGCGAGCAGTTCGGAGGCGGGCGGCGGCAGCACGCTGCCGGAGGCGATCCGGCGGGTGAACAGGGGCAGGGCCGGGTCGAAGGCCTCGGAGGGGTACATCCACTCGACCATCTCCACGACGGAGCCGTCGCAGAACTCGGGCATGACCACGTCGACGAGCTCGCGGGCGGTGGTGTCCACGTCCAGGGTGGTGCCGATGCGGGCCCCGGCCCGGTCCAGCAGGGCGAGGCGGCGGCGGGCGGCGGTGGCCTCCAGCAGGGCCCGTTCCCGGTCGGTGACGTCGACCAGCAGGCCGCCCACCCCGGGCCGGCTGCCGGCCGCCCCGCTGAGCGGGAAGAGGCTGACGGAGCGCACCTGGTCCACGTCGGGGCGGCCGGGCGTGCGCATCCCGACCAGGACGCCCACCAGGGGGCGCCCCTCGTCGGCGACGGCGCGCAGCATCCGCCGGAACTCCCCGCCGTCGGCAGTGATCATGATCTCGGAGGTGTCGCGGCCGAGGTGTCCGGCGACGGGGATCCCGTCCATGTCGGCCAGCGCCTGGTTGAGGTGGACGTAGCGGAGGTCCTCGTCGAGCATGACCAGGCCGATGGGGCAGGTCTCGAAGAGGGCGTCGAGGAAGGCGAGGTTGGTCTTCACCCGGTCGAGCTCCTCGCCCCGGCTGGCCAGCGCCATGACCACGGTGCCCTCGGCGGCGTCGGCGGCGCCGGTGACGGGGAAGACGCGGAACCCGCAGTCGAAGACGGTGCCGTCGCGGTGCCGGACCGGCAGCCGGCCCCGCCAGTAGCCCAGGGCCAGGGCCCGCTCCACGAGCCGCTCGGCCGGGGGCGGGCCCCCGGGCGGCTCGGGGAAGAGGGCGGCGGCGGGCCGGGCCAGCGCGGTGGCGGCCGCGTACCCGAGGAGTTCCTGCGCGCCCGGGCCCCAGTACCGGACCCGTCCGGCCGCGTCGAGGCCGAGGACGGCGACGGGCACGTGCTCCAGCAGCGACCCGGGCTCGGACCGGATCGGCCCGGGAGCCCGCGCACCCCCCGGCTGGTCCGACGGCACGAGTGGCCTCCTCTGCCCGGGGCACGCCGCGTGGCCGTCCGCCCGAGTGGCGGGGGGAGGGCCCCCTTCATTCTGCGCGCCCCCGCCGACACCGGCGCCCGGGGACGCGGCCGGCGCCCCGGGGGGATGCGGTACCCGGGGGCGGTGCCCCCCAGGGGGGCGGCGACCGGGGGACGTGGCTTGCGGGCCGGGCCACCAGGCCGGGCCGGGGCCGGAGGCTCGGGCCATGGCTGAGGTCCGGGCCCCCTTCCGGCCCCGGCCGGGGGTCAGCCCTTCGTCAGCGGGGTGTTCGCGGTGGCCGTGCCGTCCGTGCCGGAGATGGTCACCGCGTGGCGGACGCCGTCCGGGCCGAGGACCACGGCCCGCCAGGAGCTGCCGCCGCCCTGCTGGGGGACGGCGCGCAGCGCCTCGACCTTGCCGCCGGGGACGGCCGCCGCCGCCTTCTGGGCGGCCTGGTCGATCGGCAGCGCGGGCAGCGGGACGGGGGCCGCCCCGTCCTGCTTCCCGGGCATCCCGTCCAGGCCGGCGGCGCCGTCGCGGACCTGCGGGGCCTTCGGGTGGGGACGCTCGCCCTGGGGGCCGCGTCCCCCGTGCCCGCCGCCGTGGCCGCCGCCGTGACCGCCCTCGTGGTCGGGCACGGACCAGCCCGGGCGGCCGTCCTGGCCCATCGCCTCGCGGTGGCCGTGGTGCTGGCCGGCCACCGCCACGGCCGCGGCCCCGCCGCCCACGATCACCGCGGCGGCCGCCCCGGCCACCGCCCAGCGCGCGCCGGCGCCCCGGGGCACGGCGCGGGCCACCCGGGCCAGCCGGCCCTTGCGCTTGGCCCGGCCCTCGGCGACCACGGCCTCGGGCTGCGGCTCGGGGGTGTGCTCGGGCTGCGGGAAAGACTCAGACATGGCGGGACTCCTCGGAAACCACCGGGCACCGCGCCCGGCTCGTCGCAGAGCCTGCCGAGGCGATGCTGAAGCCCACCTGAAGCCCGCTGAAGACCTCTTCAGCAAAGCCCCGGCCGGGCCTGAGACCCTGGTCGGCATGCGCGTACTGGTGGTGGAGGACGAACGGCGGCTGGCCGCCGCGCTGCAGCGCGGCCTGCAGTCCGAGGGGTTCACGGTGGACGTGGCCCACGACGGGCCGCAGGGGCTGTGGATGGCCTGCGAGCACGTGTACGACCTGATCGTGCTCGACATCATGCTGCCCGGCCTCAACGGATACCGGGTCTGCGCCCGGCTGCGCGCGGCCGGCAACCAGTCCGGGATCCTGATGCTGACCGCGAAGGACGGCGAGTACGACGAGGCGGAGGCACTGGACACCGGTGCCGACGACTTCCTCTCCAAGCCCTTCTCCTACCTCGTCCTGGTCGCCCGGCTGCGCGCGCTGGCCCGGCGCACGGGCCGGCGCGGCCCGCAGGCGCTGCGGCTGGGCGACCTCCTCGTGGACCCGGCCCGCCACCTGTGCTCGCGCGGGGAGACGGAGATCCGGCTGACCGCGCGGGAGTTCGCGGTGCTGGAGTACCTGGCCCGGCGGCCCGGCGAGGTGGTGCCCAAGCGGGAGATCCTGGAGCAGGTCTGGGACAGCGCCTTCGACGGCGATCCCAACGTGGTCGAGGTGCACGTGAGCGCGGTGCGCCGGAAGATCGACGCGCCGTTCGGCCGGTCCGCCCTGGAGACGGTGCGCGGCGTCGGCTACCGGCTGGCGGCCGACGGTGGCTGAGGGGCGGGCGGCGCGCGTCCGGCGCGCCCTGAAGCGTCCGCTGCGCCGCTGCCGGGCGCTGGCGCTCCGGCTGTGGCCGGCCACGGTCCGGGCGCGGGCCACGGCCGGGGCCGTCCTCGTGGTGGCCGTCGCCCTGGCCCTGGCCTCGGTGGCGCTGCTCGGGCTGCTCCGGGCCGGGATGCTGCGCAACGCCGAGCGCGACGCCGAGGAGCAGGCGGCGGCCGTCGCGCAGCTCGCCTCGGGCGGCCGCCTCGACGGGATGCGGGCGCCGCTGCACGGCGCCGACTTCGTGCAGGTGGTCAACGCCCGCGGGCGGGTGCTGCGCGCGACCCCGAACCTGGCCGGCCTGCCCGCGCTCGGGCCCGCCGGACCGCTGCGGCCCGGCACGGCCTTCCACACCTGGCGGATCCGCCCGCTCGGCGGCGAGCACCGCCAGCGGGTGGTCCAGGTCACCACCCAGACCCCGGACGGCCTGGTCACCGTCTACGTCGGGACCTCGCTGCGGGACGTGGACGCGGCGGACGACACCACCACCGCGGCCCTCGTGGTCGGCGGGCCGCTGCTGCTGGCGCTGGTGGCGCTGGTGACCTGGCATGTCACAGGCCGCGCCCTGCGGCCCGTCGAGGCGATCCGCGCGGAGGTCGCCGAGATCACCGACCGCGACCTGCACCGCCGGGTCCCGGTGCCGCCCACCGGCGACGAGGTGGCCCGGCTGGCCCGGACGATGAACGGCACCCTGGACCGCCTGGAGTCCTCCGGGATCCGCCAGCGCCAGTTCATCGCCGACGCCTCGCACGAGCTGCGCAGCCCGCTCACCGTGCTGCGCACCCAGCTGGAGGTGGCCCTGGCGGTACGGGACCCCGAGCTGTGGCCGGAGCTGATCAGCGGGGCCCTGGAGGACACCGACCGGCTGGAGCGGCTCTGCTCCGACCTGCTCCTGCTGGCCCGCATCGACGCCGCGCAGCCGGCCGCGTCGACCCGGCTGGACCTGGGCGGCCTGGTGCGGGACGCGGTGGGCTCGCGGCTGGGCGACCGGGTCCCGGTCGCCGTCCGCGCCGAGGCCGGGGTCGAGGTGGAGGGCAGCGAGCTGTGGCTGATCCGGGTGGTGACGAACCTGCTGGACAACGCCCAGCGGTTCGCCGCCGGTCGGGTGGAGGTCGCGCTGCGCACCGCGGGCCCGCCGGAGACGCGGACGGCGGTCCTGGAGGTCCGTGACGACGGCCCCGGCATCCCGCCCGCCGACCGGGAGCGGGTCTTCGAGCGGTTCACCCGGCTCGACGACGCCCGCAGCCGCGACCACGGCGGCGCCGGCCTGGGGCTGGCCATCGCCCGCGACCTGGCCGCCCACCACGGCGGCACCCTCACGGCCGAGCGCTCCCGCGCGGGGGCCCGCCTGGTCCTGCGGCTGCCCGTGCTCCCGCCGGAGTCCGGGGCCGGCTGAACGGGCGTACGGATGGACCGGGGACGGGGGAGGGACCGGACCATCCTCCATTCCACACCTGCTGCCCGTATGGCTGTTTCCACAAGCATCTGCAAGGCCATGTACGAAACGGGCCTCGCGGATGCAGGATGCAACCATGAATGTACGCACTCAGGACGGCAGCGCCGGGGACGTCGACTACGGAGCCATCGGTTCCGGCTATTCCTCGTTCCGGCGGCCCGACACCCGTATCGCGCGCTTCATCGCCGAGGCCCTGGGCGAGGCCCGCACGGTCCTCAACGTCGGCGCCGGCGCCGGATCGTACGAGAACGCGGCGCGCGAGGTGACCGCGGTGGAGCCCTCCCGGTCGATGCGCGCCCAGCGTCCGGCCCGTCTGACCCGCGCCGTCGACGCCGTCGCCGAGGACCTGCCCTTCGCGGACGGCGAGTTCGACGGGGCGATGACCCTCTTCAGCGTGCACCAGTGGAGCGACGTCACCCGGGGCCTGCGCGAGATGCGGCGGGTCACCCGGGGCCCGGTGGTAGTCCTCACCTGCGCCCCCGAACTGGTCCGCGACTTCTGGCTGTACGAGTACGCCCCCGAGGTCCTGGACACCGAGGCCCTGCGCTATCCGCGCGTGGAGGACATCGCGGCGGCCGTCGGCGGCACGGGGACGGTCCACACCGTGCCGATCCCGCTGGACTGCACCGACGGCTTCAACGAGGCCTACTACGGGCGCCCCGAGATGCTCCTCGACCCGGCCGCCCGGCAGGCCTGCTCGGCGTGGAGCTTCGTCGACGACGGGGTGCGCGAGCGCTTCGACGTGAGCCTCCGCCGCGACCTGGCCTCCGGAGCCTGGGACGCCCGTTACGGGCATCTGCGCACGCAGAGCACCTACGAGGGCTCGCTGGTCCTCGTCCGCGCGACCCCGGACCCCGCCTGACGCCCCCCTGGGATCCCGCGCCGGCCTGACGCCCCCGGCCGCCGCCGAGGCCCGGGCGCGGGGCGCGGAGCCGTGGGCGGTACCGGCCTGCCGGGCCCCGGGCGGCGGCCCGGCCGGCCGCACCACCCGCGCGTGCGTCCCCGCGGTGCCGCCGAGCCCGCTGGGGGCCGAGCCGCGCGCCCTGCGGGTTCCGCTGGACGCGCGGGAGCCGGGCCGCCTGACCCCCTTCCGGTGTACGGCCGTCCGGAACCCGGCTGCCGATTGTCCGATTCGCGGCCCGTCATCACGCTGGGGGCACGCTAAGATCACGGCGTGGTCACAGCCCGGTCGCCCCGCCTGCGGCGGGCCCGCTCCTCCGCGGGTCTGCTGCACCTGCTCGGGCTGACCCTGCTGCTCCTGGCCCTGGCCTGCGCACACGGCACCGGCGGCTCCCACACCACGGCCGACCACGCCACCCCGCACCACGCCTCGGCCTCCGGCGGCGCCCCGGGAGCCCTCCCGATCCGGCCCGCCGACACCGCAGCGTCCCTGCCCGACACCCCCCGAGCCCTCATGCCCGGGCCCGACGCGGCACGGACCGGCACCATCCAGACCCACCCGGCCGGGTCCCACACCGCCCGGACCGACACCGCCGTGACCGAAGCCGTCGCCCCGGCCGACACCGCCCGGGCCATCACCGCCGGGGCGGGCACCGCCGGGGCCGAAGCCGTCGCCCCGGCCGCCGCCGTCGTCGAGCGGCACGACCCCGGCCACCCGGTGCACGAGTGCGTGCCCCTGCCGCCCCGTGCGGCCCCCGGCGCCGACGTCCCGGCCGCCCCCGCGGCCCCCGTCGAGGGCTGCGCCCCGGCCGGCGGCCCCTCCCGTTCCGGCGCGGCCGGCGCGGCCCTGCCGTCGGGCGGCACCGCCCCGGCCCCTCCCGGAGGCTCCGCCGTCCTGCGGGTGTAGACCGCGGGGTCCACGCCGCCGGCGACCCCGCACGCACCGCCGTGCCCGGGAGCCTCCCCCGCGATCCCCCGCCGCCCCGCCCCCACCCGGGCCGGGGGGCGCCCGCCGCACGGAGGAACAGTGCCCGCCCATCCCCGCGTACACCCCTTTCGTCCCGTAGCGTCCCGTTGTGCCGTGCTGCTCGTCGCCCTGCTCGCGGCCCTGCTGTTCACGGCCCCCTCCTGCTCCTCCCCCACTCACGCGCCCGTCGCGAACGCCTCGGCGAACGCCGGAGCCGCGCTCCAGCCCGGGCCCACGGGGACTGAAGGGCACCCGCACCCCGACCCCGCCCACGGCTTCGCCTGCTCCCCCGCCGACCCGGCACCCACCGCCCGGCCCGGCACCCCCCAGCCCGCCGGAGCGGCCCGGCCCCAGGCGGTTCCCGGGGCCGGCACCGCCTCCGACCAGGCCCGGGAGCCGGGCCCGGGCGGACCCGTCCGGGCCCGTTCCGCACGTTCGACCCTGGCCGTCGTCTGCCGATGGCGGCTCTAGGCCGCTCCCGTGAGCCCGCGCGCGCACGCCGACGCGGGCCCGGCGGGGAACTCGGCCCCGCCACGGCACGACTCCTCCCGAGAGCGACCTCCGACGCACCATCGAACGAGAGCGGAACCATGCATCCTTCGGCCACCGACGTCACCCCGCCCGCCCGCACCACCCTCTCCGGACTGGTCGGCAACACCCCCCTGCTGCGCGTCTCCGAGCCCCTGTCCCCGGCGGGCCGCGGCTTCTGGGCGAAGCTGGAGGGCTTCAATCCCGGCGGCATCAAGGACCGCCCCGGCCTGCACATGGTCGAGCGGGCCCGCGCCCGGGGGGACCTGGCACCCGGCGCCCGGATCATCGAGTCCACCAGCGGCACCCTGGGCCTGGGCCTGGCCCTGGCCGGGATGGTCTACGGACACCCCGTCACCCTGGTCACCGACCCCGGCCTGGAGCCCTCGATGACCCGGCTGCTGACGGCGTACGGGGCCAAGGTCAACGTCGTCTCCGAACCCCACCCCACCGGCGGCTGGCAGCAGGCGCGCCGGGACCGGGTCACCGAACTGCTGGGCGAGCACCCGGGCTCCTGGTGCCCCGACCAGTACAACAACCCGGACAACACCACCGCCTACACCCCGCTCGCCCTCGAACTGGCCACCGAACTGGGCCACGTCGACGTCCTGGTGTGCAGCGTCGGCACCGGGGGCCACTCGGCGGGCGTCTCGCGCGTCCTGCGCCAGCTCTACCCGGAGCTGCGGGTGGTGGGCGTGGACACCGTCGGCTCCACCATCTTCGGCCAGCCCGCCCGCACCCGGCTGATGCGCGGCCTCGGCTCCAGCATCTACCCCCGCAACGTGGCCTACGAGCAGTTCTCCGAGGTGCACTGGGTCGCTCCGGGCGAGGCCGTCTGGACCTGCCGCCAGCTGGCCTCCTCGCACTACGCCACCGGGGGCTGGAGCGTCGGCGCGGTCGCCCTCGTCGCCGGCTGGCTGGCCCGCACCCTGCCCCGCGAGACCCGGATCGCGGCGGTCTTCCCCGACGGACCGCAGCGCTATCTCGGCACCGTGTACGACGACGACTACTGCGCCGCGCACGGCCTGCTCGACTCCCCTCCCGCGCGGGAGCCCGACACCATCGGACGGCTCGACGAGCGGGAGGTCACCCGCTGGACCCGCTGCGCCACCGTCGTCGACCCGCTCACCCTGGCCCGGACCGGGGTGTCCGCCTGATGAAGGGCACCCTCGCGCAGGTCCGCACGTACGAGCGCAGCGTCCGGCTGCTGATGGTGAACCAGTTCACCATCAACCTCGGCTTCTACATGCTCATGCCCTACCTGGCCGCCCACCTGGCCGGACCCCTCGGGCTGGCCGGCTGGACGGTCGGGCTGATCCTCGGCGTCCGCAACTTCAGCCAGCAGGGCATGTTCCTCATCGGCGGCACCCTCGCCGACCGGTTCGGCTACAAGCCGATGATCGTCGCCGGGCTGGCGCTGCGCATCGCCGGCTTCGCCACGCTCGGCCTGGTCGACTCCGTGCCCGCGCTCATCGCCGCCTCCGCCGCGACGGGCCTGGCCGGGGCCCTGTTCAACCCGGCCAGCCGGGCCTACCTGGCGGCCGACGCGGGCGAGCGCCGCGTCGAGGCCTTCGCCCTGTTCAACGTCTTCTACCAGGCCGGGATCCTGCTGGGCCCGCTGGTGGGCATGGTGCTGACGGGCGTCGACTTCCGGGTCACCTGCCTGGTCGCAGCCGGGATCTTCGCGGTGCTGAGCATCGTGCAGATCCGGGCCCTGCCGCAGCGGCGCGGCGGGGACTCCCCCGCGGAGCGCGCGCCGGGGTCCCGGGAGGGGGTGCTGACCCAGTGGCGCGGCATCCTGCGCAACCGCCCCTTCCTGCTGTTCTCCGTCGCCATGATCGGCTCGTACGTGATGAACTTCCAGGTGTACCTGGCCCTTCCGCTGGAGGTCCGGCGCGTCGGCGGCGAGGGCCGCTTCGGCACGGCGGCGGTGGCGGTGCTGTTCGCCGTCTCCGGGCTGAGCACGATCCTCTTCCAGACCCGGGTCACCGCCTGGTGCAAGGCCAGGATGGAACCGGGCCGGGCCCTGGCCTGGGGGCTGTTCGCGATGGGCGCCGCGTTCCTGCCGCTGCTGGCCGCCACGGCGCTGCCGGCTCCGGACTCGGTGACGGGGACACGGCTGCTGGCGGCGGTGCCGCCGGCGCTGTCGGCGCTGCTGCTGGCGCTGGGCACGATGATCGCCTACCCCTTCGAGATGGACACCATCGTCCGCCTCTCGGGCGACCGCCTGGTCGCGACCCACTACGGGCTGTACAACACCGTCTGCGGCGTCGGCATCGCGCTCGGGAACCTGCTCACGGGGGCCGCGCTGGACGCGGCCCGCGCGGCGGGGATGTCCGCGCTGCCCTGGCTGGCGCTCTTCGCCCTCGGGCTCGGCTGCACGGCCGCGCTGTACGGGCTGCACCGCACCGGCCGCCTGGCGCCGCCCCCGCACGAGGCCCCCGCACGGGAGGCCGTGACCGCCTGAGACCGGTCCGCCCACCGTCCGCCCCCGGCGCGCCCACCGCCGGGGAGCGGGCAACACGGCCGCCAAACTCCTTTAACACTGCGGTCGTTGTACCGTACACACCGGCTGCGTAGCGTCAGCGGCATGTCCGAACTGCACCTCGCCGTCGCCCTCGACGGCGCCGGCTGGCATCCGGCGGCCTGGCGCGAGCCGGGCGCCCGGCCGGCGGAACTCTTCACGGCCCGCCACTGGGCGGGCCTGGTCACCGAAGCCGAGGCGGGACTGCTCGACTTCGTGACCTTCGAGGACGCCCTGGCCCTCCAGTCGTCCTCGGCCACCGCCCCCGACGCCCGCACCGACCAGGTGCGCGGCCGGCTGGACGCGGTGCTCACCGCCGCCCGGGTCGCCCCGCTCACCCGGCACATCGGGCTGGTCCCGAGCGTCACGGCCACCCACACCGAGCCGTTCCACGTCTCCAGGGCGATCGCCACCCTCGACTACGTCAGCCGGGGCCGGGCGGGCCTGCGCGTGCAGACCTCCTCGCTGCCGTACGAGGCCGCGCACTTCGGGCGCCGGACCTTCCCGGTCCCGGTGGGCGAGCCGGCCGGGGAGGCTGCCGACCACGTGGAGGTGGTCCGCCGGCTGTGGGACAGCTGGGAGGACGACGCGGAGATCCGCGACGTGGCCACGGGCCGGTTCCTCGACCGGGACAGGCTCCACCCCATCGACTTCACCGGGCCGCACTTCAGCGTCCGGGGCCCCTCGATCACCCCGCGCCCGCCGCAGGGGCAGCCCCTCGTCACGGCCTCGGCGGGCGCGGTGGCCCCCCGGCCCGGCTCCGTCGACCTCGTGTACGTCACCCCGCGCGACGGGGACGAGGCCCGCGCGGCCGCGTCCTCCGTCCCCGGGACCGCGCACGTCTTCGGCGACCTCACGGTGTTCCTGGAGGAGGACGGCCCGGCGGCGGCCGCCCGGCGCGAGCGCCTCGACGCGGTCGCGGGGCAGCCGGCCCCCGCGGACGCCGCCGTGTTCACCGGAACCCCGGAGGCTCTGGCCGGACTGCTCCTGGACTGGCGGGAGGCGGGCCTGACCGGGTTCCGGCTGCGCCCGGCCGTGCTCGCCCGCGACCTCCCGCTGATCACCCGCCGGCTGGTCCCCGAACTCCAGCGGCGGGGCGCCTTCAGAACGGCGTACGGGGCGCCCACCCTGCGCGGGCTGCTGGGCCTGGAGCGCCCCGCCAACCGGTACGCCGCCCCCGCGGCCACCGCCTGACCCCGGAACCGGAAGGAAGAGGAAGGACACGATGAGCACCCGACCGCGCAAGCGGATCCACCTCGCGGCCCATTTCCCCGGGGTCAACAACACCACCGTCTGGAGCGACCCGGCGGCCGGCAGCCACATCGAGTTCGACTCCTTCGTGCGCTTCGCGCGCACCGCCGAACGCGCCAAGTTCGACTTCCTCTTCCTCGCCGAGGGACTGCGCCTGCGCGAACAGGGCGGGAAGATATACGACTTGGACGTGGCCGGCCGGCCCGACACCTTCACCGTCCTCGCCGCGCTGGCCGCCGTGACCGAGCGGATCGGCCTGACCGGCACCATCAGCTCCACCTTCAACGAGCCCTACGAGGTGGCCCGCCAGTTCGCCACCCTCGACCACCTGTCCGCAGGACGCGCCGCCTGGAACGTGGTCACCTCCTGGGACGCCTTCACCGGCGAGAACTTCCGGCGCGGCGGCTTCCTGCCCCGCGAGGACCGCTACACCCGCGCCCGGGAGTTCCTGGCCGCCGCCACCGGGCTGTTCGACTCCTGGGACGGCACGGAGATCGCCGCCGACCCCGCCACCGGCGCCTTCCTGCGCGACGCCCGCGCCGGGGCCTTCGAGCACCGGGGCCGGCACTTCGACATCGAGGGCCGGTTCAACGTGCCGCGCGGCCCGCAGGGCCGTCCGGTCGTCTTCCAGGCGGGCGACTCCGACGAGGGCCGGGAGTTCGCCGCCGCCCACGCCGACGCGATCTTCAGCCGGTACGGGACCCTGGAGGAGGGCCGCGCCTTCCACTCCGACGTCAAACGGCGCCTCGCCCGCCACGGCCGCCGCCCCGACCAGCTGCTGATCCTGCCCGCCGCCACCTTCGTCCTCGGCGACACCGACGCCGAGGCCCGCGAACTCGCCCACGAGGTACGCCGGCTCCAGGTCAGCGGGGCCACCGCGATCGCCTACCTGGAGCACGTCTGGAACCGGGACCTGTCCGGCTACGACCCCGACGGGCCGCTGCCCGACGTCGACCCCGAGCCCGGCGAGAACACGGTCGCGCTGGGGCGGGCGAGCGTACGGATGTTCCGCGACCCCGTGGCCACCGCCCGGCAGTGGCGGGAGCTCGCCGAGGCCAAGGGCCTCTCCATCCGCGAGCTCGTCATCGAGACCACCGGCCGGCAGACCTTCGTCGGCTCCCCCGCCACCGTGGCCGCCTCGATCGACGAGCTGGTGCAGGCGGACGCCGCCGACGGCTTCATCCTCGTCCCCCACCTGACCCCGGACGGGCTGGAGGGCTTCGCCGACACCGTCGTCCCGCTGCTCCAGGAGCGCGGGGCCTTCCGCACCGACTACGAGGGCTCCACCCTGCGCGAGCACCTCGGGCTCGACGTACCGGCGGCCGGCGCCCCCTGAGCCCCCCGGCCCCGCGTTCCCGCCGTCCCCCGCCACCCGGCCCGCAAGGAGACCCGGCCATGTCCCGCATCCCCCTCGGGGTCCTCGACCTCATCCCCGTCCCCACCGGCTCCACCGTCGCCGACGCCCTGCACCACAGCATCGACCTGGCCCGCCAGGCCGAGCGCCTCGGCTACACCCGCCACTGGTTCGCCGAGCACCACCTCAACCCCGGCCTGGCGGGGACCTCCCCGGCGGTGGTCCTCGCGCTGACCGCCGCCGCCACCTCCACGATCCGGATCGGCTCGGGCGCCGTGCAGCTCGGCCACCGCACCGCGCTGTCCACGGTGGAGGAGTTCGGCCTGATCGACGCCCTGCACCCGGGCCGCCTCGACCTGGGCCTCGGCCGCTCCGCGGGCGCCCCCGCCCCGCGCCCGGACGGCGCCGAACCCTTCGAGGGGTACACCCCGAACGGCCTGCGGATCCCGCCCCGTTTCTCCTTCGCCCATCTGCTCGGCCACCCGAGGGTGGAGCTCCACCGCAAGCTGCTGAACCTGCCGGGCGCCCGCCCGCAGGACTACGCGGAGCAGGTCGAGGACGTGCTCGCGCTGCTGCGCGGCGAGTACCGCTCGGCCGAGGGCCTCGCGGCGCACGCCGTGCCCGGCGAGGGGGCGGACGTGGAGGTGTGGATCCTGGGCAGCAGCGGCGGGCAGAGCGCCGAGACCGCCGGCCGGCACGGGCTGCCGTTCGCGGCGAACTACCACGTCACCCCGTCGACGGTGATTGAGGCGGCGGAGGGCTACCGGGCCGCGTTCAAGCCGTCGGCCGGACTGGACCGGCCCTACCTGAGCGTCTCCGCCGACGTGGTCGTGGCCCCGGACGAGGCCTCGGCACGGGAGCTGGCCGCCGGGTACGCGCCCTGGGTGCACAGCATCCGCAGCGCCGAGGGCGCCATCCCCTTCCCCACCCCCGAGGAGGCCCGCGCGCTGACCGCCGGCTGGTCCGAGGCCGACCACGCCCTGGTGGCGGACCGGGTGGAGACGCAGTTCACGGGCTCGCCGCAGACGGTGGCCGACCAGCTGGAGCGGCTCCAGGAGGCCACCGGGGCCGACGAGTTGCTGATCACCACGATCACGCACGACCACGCGGACCGGGTCCGCTCGTACCGCCTCCTGGCCGAGGAGTGGGCCCGCCGCTGACGCCCGGACGGCCGCCCGCGCCCGGGCCGGACCTCCGTCCGGGCACACGGAGTACTACTCTGTGCGACGTGACCATGCAGAAGGGTGCCGATGTGGACGTCGACGCGATGATCGAGGACCTGCGCACGCTCGTCGAGGTCGAGTCCCCCTCGCGCGACGTGGAGGCCCTGGCGGCGTCGGCGAAGGCCGTGGCCGGGATCATCGAGCACCGTCTGGGCGGCCATGCCGTCCTGGTCGACAGCGAGGCCGGTCCGCACGTCCACTGGTCGGGCGGCGGCGAACCGAGGGTGCTGCTCCTCGGCCACCACGACACGGTGTTCCCGCTGGGCACCCTGGAGCGCCGCCCGTTCACGGTCCGGGACGGCCGGGTCAGCGGCCCCGGGGTCTTCGACATGCTGGGCGGCATCGTGCAGGCGGTCCACGGGCTGGCGACGCTCGCCGACCGGTCGGGGGTCGAGATCCTGATGACCGCCGACGAGGAGGTCGGCTCCCGTTCCTCCCGGGCCCTGCTGGAGGAACGCGCCCTGGCCTGCGGCGCGGTCCTGGTGCTGGAGGGCGCCGCCGACGGCGGGGGCCTCAAGACCGGGCGCAAGGGCTGCGGCGCCTTCCAGGTCTCCATCGCCGGCCGCGCCTCGCACGCGGGCCTGGAGCCCGCGGCCGGGGTCAACGCCCTGGTCGAGGCGGCCCACCAGGTCCTGGACATCACGGCGTTCGGCCGTCCGGAGGCCGGGACGACCGTCACCCCGACGGTCGCGGCCGCGGGCACCCTGGAGAACGTCGTCCCGGCGGAGGCCACCGTCGTGGTCGACGTACGGGTGGAGACGGCCGAGGAGCGCGAGCGCGTCGAGGCCGCCTTCGCGGCCCTGGCCCCGCACCTGCCCGGGGCCCGGATCACGGTGGCGGGGTCCATCACCCGGCCCCCGATGCCCGAGTCGGCCGCGGCCGGGCTGTTCGCGGTGGCGCAGCGGCTGCTGCCCGGGATCGAGGCCCGGGCGGTGGGCGGCGGCAGCGACGGCAACTTCACGGCCGCGCTGGGGGTTCCCACGCTGGACGGGCTCGGCGCGGTGGGCGGCGGCGCCCACGCCGACCACGAGTACGTGGTGATCGAGGCGATGGCCGAGCGGGCGCAGCTCGTCGCGGACCTGGTGGCCTCGCTCCAGCAACCCTGAACGCACCACGGCGCCGGGCCCGTCGAGGACGGGCCCGGCGTTCGCGTGCGGCGGCCGGGCTGCGGCCGCCGCCGGGTCAGACGCGGTCGGCCGCGATCAGGACGTACTGGAACGAGCCGTCGCGGTAGGACTCGATGAACGCCTCCTCGATCCCGGTGACCAGGGAGGACGTGGCCCGCAGCTCCCAGTAGGGCAGGGTGTCCGGGGTCAGGTCGATCACGGCCTGGGGGACGAGGCGGTTGTCGGCCATGGCCCGCAGGTACTCGCGGCGGGAGTGGATGTTGCACTCGAAGTGGGCGTTGATCTGCGAGACCCACTTGGAGGGCTGGCCGTAACGCGGGTTCCAGCAGCCGGTGATGGTGACGTAGCGGCCGCCGACGGCGAGGACGCGGGAGTGCTCGGCCATCAGGTCGTGCAGGTCGACGTACATGCTCGACTCGTTGTTCCAGGAGCCGGCGGCCTGGCCGGTCTCGAAGGGCATGTCGAGCATGTTGCAGACGCGGGAGTGAACCGATTCCTCGATTCCCAGTTCGCGGGCGCGGTTGTTCCCGAAGTCGGCCTGCTTGGCGGAGAGGGTCACGCCCTCGACCTTGCAGCCGAAGCGCTGGTGGGCCATGACCATCGAACCGCCGCGGCCGCAGCCGGCGTCCACGAGGGTGTCGTCGCGGCCGATGGCGCCGAGGTGGTGCAGGAGGAGGTCGGCCTGGGCCGACTCCAGCCGGTGCAGTTCGGCGACCAGCTTCTTCTCGTAAGCGCTGTCCTCGGTGTCGCCGAGGGCGGCGTGGTCGACGGCGCCGATGCCGTAGTGGTGGTGGTAAAGGCCGTCCACGTCGCCGAGGCGCAGGTTGACGGGCCTGGCCTCCTCGTTCCAGTAGCGGGCGATGTCACCCTGGTAGGGCGTCGCGGGAGCGGGGATGAACGGGGTGGTGCTGACGGTGCTGGTCATGGAATAAGTCCCCTCGTTTACCAGAAATCGGGCAGGGTGTATCGGTAGGTGTTGGACGCGTGCCAGTAGTGGTTGCCGTCGACCCAGGCGGCCACGCCCTTGAGGAAGCGGGCCACGCGCGGGTCGGGGCAGGCCGCGGCGAGCGCGGCGGATTCGGCCTCGAACTCGTGCATGAGGTCGTTGTGGACCTCGACCGCCTTCAGGTAGGCCTCCTTGTCGGAGAGACCTTCCTTCTCGGCGATCACCACCGGCAGGTTCAGGTGCTTGCCTGGGCTCTTGAGTTCCTTCATGTACGAGTAGAGGTCGTTGGACAGGGTGGTGGCGTTGCCGGCGAGGGCGATGACCCGCTGCATGGCGGGCAGCGCGTGGAGCTCCGCCGGGAGTTCGTAGCCGCCGACGGAGTCGGTGATCGTGGGGCAGGGGCGGAAGTTGTTGAACTGGCGCATCGCCAGGTACTCCCACACCTCCGGGACGTACTCCGTCTCGTCCCAGGCGGCCTCGGCGAGGTACCCCATGTGCAGCCGGGCCATGTCGTGCCGGAAGCGGTCGGCCTGGGACGGGGTGGCCGCCTCGGCGAAGTAGGCCATGGCCGACCGGTAGGAGCGCCGGGCGGCGTCGGAGGAGAGCGACTCCTCCCACGCCGGCTGGTACTCCTTCGTCGTGTGGACCGGGTCGAGGGCGGTGTGCGCCAGGAGCAGCCGGCCGCCGACGTCGGGCGCGGTGGCCCCGTCCTCGCAGTAGGCGTCGTCGACCACGTTCTCGGCGACCATCAGCCGGGCGGCGAGCATCAGGTGGTCCATGTCGGGGGCGTCCGGGTGGCAGGCCACCATGTAGCGGCTCACGGAGAAGCCGTCGAACTGGTCCTCCCACTCCGGGGGGAAGGCCTGGACCTCGTCCACCGCCCAGGCCTTGATGCGGCGGCTGAGCTCCTCCACCCGGACCGGGTCCGGCTCCGCCACCGGGTGGTGGTAGAGACCCGGGATCGGGCGGCTGGCCGCCGGGGCCACGGGCTCCGGGGGCTCCGGGGCGGCCGGGGGTTCCTCGTCCCGGGCCCAGTGCAGGCCCACCGTGCCCAGGCCGCTGGGACCGCGCAGGATCCGCAGCAGGGCTTCGGCCGAGTGCGCGCCCGCGGAGCTCCCGGGCAGTACGGCCACGGGCGCCGGAGCGGCGGCCTCCGCCACGGGAGCGGCGGCCTCCGCCACCGGGGCGGCGCCGAAGGGCCGTACCGGCCGGGCGGGCAGGACCCGGCCGCCGACGGCGGGCGGGTCGGCGGGCGCGCGCACGGGTGCGAGGGCGTCGGCGAGGGCCGGTGCCCCGAAGCGGGCCGCCGGGGCGGGTGGTCCCGGCTGCTGGGGGGAGGGCCCGGGGTCGGGCATCGCGTGACTCCTTGGTGAGGTGAGTGGGCCGTCCCGCGCCCCGGGCATGCTCGGTCGGCCCGGGACGGCCCGGACTGTCGTGGCGGTGCGGTGGCGCTAGTCGCGCCGGCGGGCGATCTGCACGTTCTCCAGCACGCCGAGCGCGTCGGGCACGAGGATGGCGGCGGAGTAGTAGGTGGAGACCAGGTAGGAGATGATCGACCGCTCGTCGATGCCCATGAAGCGCACGGACAGGCCCGGCTCGTACTCCTCGGGCAGGCCGGTCTGGCGCAGGCCGATGACGCCCTGGTTGTCCTCGCCGATGCGCATGGCGAGGATGGAGCTGGTGTTCTCCTTGGTGATCGGGATCTTGTTGCAGGGCAGGATCGGGACCCCGCGCCAGGCCGGGACCTGCTGTCCGCCGAGGTCGACGTGGTCCGGGTAGAGGCCGCGCGCGTTGAACTCGCGCCCGATCGCCGCGATCGTCTTGGGGTGGGCGAAGAGGAAGCGGGTGCCCCGGCGGCGGCAGAGCAGCTCGTCGAGGTCGTCCGGGGTGGGCGGGCCGGAGTGGGTCTGGATCCGCTGCTTGAAGTCGGCGTTGTGGAGCAGGCCGAACTCGCGGTTGTTGATCAGCTCGTGCTCCTGGCGCTCGCGCAGCGCCTCGATGGTGAGCCTGAGCTGTTCCTCGGTCTGGTTGTGCGGCCCGTTGTAGAGGTCGGCGACCCTGGTGTGGACCCGCAGGACGGTCTGCGCGACGGAGAGTTCGTACTCGCGCGGGTTGAGTTCGTAGTCGACGAAGGCGCCGGGCAGTTCGGCCTCGCCGGTGTGGCCGGCCGACATGGCGATCTCGGCCTCGCCGTGGCGGTTCTGCCGCTGGAGCGGGAGGGCGCTGAACTTCCGGATGTGCTCCTGGAGCAGGGGCGCCTGGGCCAGCACGGCGGCGAACTCCGCCCGCGAGAGCGTGAGCAGGGTGCCGGGGGTGTCGGCGGTGGCGGTGTAGTCCCAGGTGGCGTCGGCGTCGAGCAGGGCGTTCTCGCCGAAGCGCTCGCCGTCGGCGAGGACGGCCACGGCCACCTCGTCGCCGTACTTGCCGACGGAGGTCTGGCTGATGCGGCCGTGGGCGATGAGGTGGATCTGGTCGGCGGGGGTGCCGCGTTCCACGAGGACCTCACCGGCCCGGAAGTCGCGCTGGACGCAGCGGTCGGCGATCGCGGTGAGCACCTGGACGTCGTCGAAGCCGCGCAGCAGGGCGAGTTCGCCGAGCTCCTGCGGGATCACGCGGACGCTGGCGCCGTCCTGGACGAAGTCGATGGTGCCGTCGCCGACCGTGTAGCTGAGCCGGCGGTTGACCCGGTAGGTACCACCCTTGGTCTCGACCCAGGGGAGGGTCCGCAGCAGCCACCGGGAGGTGATCTCCTGCATCTGCGGCGCGGACTTGGTGGTGGTGGCAAGGTTGCGGGCCGCGGCCGTGCTCAGGCTCTGCTGCTGGGGCGGTTCCTGCAGCTGCGCTTCCGGGCTGGTGTCAATGGTCATCGGACGAGCTTCTCCTTCGCAAAACTGGAAAAAGAGGATGAATATCCGGGAATCCGTCCAGATCCTGAGGAACAGTAACGGCCGATTCGGCCGGTCAGCCGCGAAATGCCGTTGGTATTACTTCGATGCAGTGATCTTTCTCGGTACGAGGTTTGCCGCGCCGACCAGCGGTTTTCGGCCGCCGGTGCACGAAAAAGGCCCCTCCCTCCGCGGTGGTTCCGCGGCGGGAGGGGCCGGCGACTGCCCGTGGGGGCGGTCGGTCAGGTGCGGTACGCGAAGTACGTCGCGTTCGGGTACGACGCGAGGATGCTCGCGAGCGACTTCCGGTACGTGTTGGTGGAGTGGTACGTCAGGTAAGGCATTCCGGCCTTGCTGCGGTACGTCACCATCATGGAGTGGTCCTTGGACCCGTCCCGGTTGAAGTCCGCCTGCAGGATGTCGCCGACGTCCAGCTGGTAGACGTTGGCCAGGTTGGCGGCCCGCTGGTTGGACAGCGTGAACCAGGCCCACTCGTTGGCTCCGACCCACGAATCGGACTGCTTGGCGCCGTCGTACCACCAGTTGCGGTAGTCCGACGAGGTGCCCGGTACCGGCTTCCATCCACCCGCGTTCAGCGCCTGGCTGATGAAGTTGGTGCAGTCGCCGCCGTTGCCGCTGAACTTGCGGTACGCCGGGTTGTAGTTGCTCCAGTACTTCTCCGCGTACTGCGCCATGGCGTTGTAGTTGTACGCACCGCCGGTCAGCGTCTTGGGCTTGGCCGTCGCCGGGTACTTGGTGGACGCGGGCGTGCCGTCCGGGTACTGGTTGCCGTCGTCCTTGACGACGGCCGCCTTGGCGGCGACGGGCTCGTTGACGGCCACCGGGCCGTTCTCCTGCGACTTGATCGTCTGGAGCTCCCAGTCACCGCCCTTCTTGCCGGTGAGGGTGAGCTCGTAGCGCGTCTTGAAGTCGGTGGTCGACGGCTCGTCGCCGTGCACCTTCTTGTAGGTGAGCGTCGTCTGCTCGGTGACCTCGACGGTCGCCTTCCCCCCGGTCACCGTGGCACGGTCGACCGTGACCTTGGTGTCGGCACCGCTGTAGGCCTCGCCCAGCTGGGCCAGGCGCGTCTTGCGGTCGCGCAGCGACTGGATCGCCGCGTCCTGGTCCTTCTTCAGCCCGTCCGACATGCGGGCCTTCTTCTTGCCCCCCTGACCGTGGCCGTGGCGCACGGTCTGGCCGTCGACCAGCGCCTGGGTGCGCTGCGAGAGCACGTCGTCCGCGAGGCGGGCGAAGGCTTCGGTCGTGGCCTTGTCGGCCTCCACGGGCCCGGACACGGCGTTCGCCGAGTAGGCGAAGAAGCCTCCGGACGCGAGGGCCACGGTCAGGGCCGCGATGGCGGCGGGCCTGAACCTCTTAGGTATCACTGTTTTCCCCTTGTCACCCGGTCCACTCAGACCGGGAGGACGGAATTTTCGCACAACTAGCCGACTGATTCGCCACGTTCCGCTTTGTCACCGGATGCCCGGTAGGAGCAGCCCGTCAGCGCAGCCGCGCGACTCCGCTTCGTCACCACGGCGGGCCCGCGGACGACGGGGCCGCCGCGGTGGGCACTCCCACCGCCTCACAGCAAATGCATCTAGGGTGTCCGGGAAAGCACGGAAGAGGGAGCATCCGCAGTGGCCAGGCACGATACGGGCGGAAGAGGGCGGTCTCGGGGCAGACGCACGTCCCCGGACGCCGGCGCAGCGGCCTCCTCGGGCCGCCGGGGCGGATCGGGGACGCGCCGCCGGCCGCGCGCGGGCGCGGGGCGGCTGCGGGCGCGGCTGGGGGCGCTCGCGCCGGGCCTGGAGCGGGTGCTCGCGCCCGCCGCCGCCCGCGTGCGCCCGCTGCTGCGGCGGATGCGGCCCGCGTACCCGCGGCCCGGCCGCAGCGGCTGGCGGCGCTGGATACCCTCCTGGCGCCAGTGGCTGGGCGCCTGCCTGTACCTGTTCACGGGTCTCGTCGCCTTCGTCGGCATCGCCTACGCCACCACGGACATACCCGACGACCTCAACTCTTTCGCCACACAACAGGACAACGTCTACTACTGGGCCGACGGCTCCACCATGGCCCGCACCGGCTGGGTCAGCCGGCAGGAGATGCCCCTGGACAAGGTGCCCCCCAAGGTCCAGGGAGCGGTGCTCGCCGCCGAGAACGCCAGCTTCTACACGGACCCCGGGGTCTCCCCCTCCGGCGTCATGCGCGCCGTGCGCGCCGCGCTGACGGGCGGCGAGACCCAGGGCGGGTCCACCATCACCCAGCAGTACGTCAAGAACGCCTACCTGAACCAGGACCGCACCCTCTCCCGGAAGTTCACCGAGATCCTTCTGGCCCTGAAGCTGGACAACCAGACGGGCAAGAAGCAGATCCTGCAGGACTACCTCAACACCAGCTGGTTCGGGCGCGGCACGTACGGCATCCAGCGCGCCTCCCAGGCGTACTACGGCAAGGACGTCTCGAAGCTCAACGCCAGCGAGGGCGCCTTCCTCGCCTCCCTCCTCAAGGGCGCGGGCCTCTACGACCCCGCGCTCGGCCCGGAGAACCACAAGCGGGCCGTGGAGCGCTGGAGCTGGATCCTGGACCGCATGGTCGACACCGGGCAGCTCACGGCTGCGGAGCGGGCCACGTACACGAAGTTCCCGGAGCCCTCCGGCCCGGGCACGGCCGGCACCCCCGGCGCCCAGAACGGCTACCTGGTGGAGCTGGCCAAGGCCTACGCGGTCAAGGCCGGGCACATCAAGGACTCCGACTTCGACCTCGGCGGCTACCAGATCTACACGACCTTCGACCAGTCCCGCATGGCGGCGCTGACGGATGCCGTACAGAAGGCACAGAAGGACTTCGACCCGGACAAACGGCCCGGGACGGACACCCACGCGAAGATCGGCGCGGCGAGCGTGGCCCCCGACGGGCGGCTGCTCGCGGTCTACGGCGGCCCCGACTACCTCAAGCAGGGCTTCAACCAGGCGAACTCGACGACGATCCCGGTCGGGACGGCCTTCACCCCGCTCGTCTACGCGGCCGCCCTGGAGGAGGGGGTGGTGCGCACGCGCGGCAAGGACCGTACGCCCGTCTCCCCCTCGACGGTCTACGACGGCAACGACCAGGTGACCGTGCAGACGCCGGAGGGCCCGTACTGGGACCGCAGCGGCAAGGTGGTCAAGGGCCGCAACGACGGGAACAGGAGCTGGGGGCAGGTGACCCTGCAACAGGCCGTCGCCAACTCCGTCAACACCCCGATGCTCCAGCTCGGGCTCGACGTCGGACTCGACCGGGTGGAGACCTTCGCGGAGGGGGCGGGCCTGCTGCCGTCGAGCCTCGGGACGCGGATCCCCACGTTCTCGCTCGGGGAGAACTCCAAGCCCAGCGCGATCCGCATGGCCGGCGCCTACGCGACCTTCGCGGCCGACGGCATGCACACCGACCCCTACTCGGTGCGCTCGGTCAGCCGCAACGGCGCCGCGGTGGCGATGGACCCGCCGAAGCCGGTCCGGGCGATGTCGGCGAAGACGGCCCGCTCGGTGACGGAGGCCCTGCGCTCCGCCGTCAACGACGGGTCGGCGAAGACGGCGGCCAAGGCGCACCCGGGGGCGGCGGGCAAGACCGGGACCACGGCGGCGAACACGGCGGGCTGGTTCGTGGCGAACACCGAGAAGGAGTCCACGGCGGTGGTGGTCTACCGGATGGCGCTGACGGACCTGATCGCGCAGCCGCTGACCGGGCTGGGCGGCGACGCCCCGGGCACGCCGGGCAGCGAGCGGGCGGTGCGGCTGTGGACGGACTACATCAAGGCGGTGAAGTAGCCCGGGGACGGGCCGGGGCGGCGGACGCCCCGGCCCGTCCCCGGCCCCGTCACTTGATCAGGGTGTTCCAGTCGGGCGCCTGCGCGGGGTCCAGCATGCGCAGCTGGGCCAGGACCTTGGGGTCCTGGACGTCGAGCCAGTCCGACAGCTCCTTGAAGGACACGCAGCGGACGTCCGAGCGCGGGCAGACGTCGCGCATCACGTCCTCGACGGCCTGCATGTAGATGCCGCCGTTCCAGTCCTCGAAGTGGTTGCCGATGAACATCGGGGCGCGGCTGCCGTTGTAGACGCGGTTGAAGCCGTTCATGTACGAGCCGCGGGTCTGCGCCTCCCAGGCCGGGTACTTCGACGGGTCGCCCTTGGTGCTGTCGCCGGACTGGTTGTAGAGGAAGTTGAAGTCCATGGAGAGCACCTGGAGCTCCTTGCCCTGGAGCGGCACGAGCTGGAGGGGGAAGTTCCAGATGCCGCTCAGCTTGGACGGCCACAGCTGGAAGTCGCCCGAGGAGCTCGCGTCGTAGCGCCAGCCGTAGGGCTTGATCGCCGTCAGGAGGTTCTTCTGGCCCTCCAGGCAGGGCGCGCGTCCGCCGACGACCTCGCGGTCGGGGTCGAAGGGCAGCGGCGCCTCCTTGGTGAAGCCGGTGTTCGTCTTCCAGTTCTTGACGAAGGCGTACGTCTGGTCGATCTCGCTCTTCCACTCGTCGGGGCTCCAGTCCCCTCCGCCCTTGGGGCCGCAGAAGTGCCCGTTGAAGTGCGATCCGATCTCGTTGCCGTCGGTCCAGGCGCCGCGCAGCTGGCCGAGGGTGGACTTCACGTGCGGGACGGTCGGGTAGGAGATGGCGGCCGAGCCCTGGGGGTGCTGCGGCGGGCGGTAGAGCATCTTCTTGTCATCGGGCAGCAGGTAGATGCCCGTGAGGAAGAAGGTCATGTGGGCCTTGTTCTCCTTGGCCACCTGACGGAAGTGCGAGAAGAGGTGGTCATCGCCTTCGAGGGCGCCGTCCCAGGAGAAGACCACGAACTGCGGCGGCTTCTCGCCGGGCTTGAGCTTCTCCGGCTTGAGCTGGTTGGGCTGGGGGCCGGTGTAGGAGGTGGAGCCGTCGCCCAGCACCTTGACCTTGCCGTCCCAGGGCTGCTCGGCGCCCTTGGCGGCGGCGGCCGCGTCGGCGGCGCTCTCCGAGGCGGTGAGTTTCGCCTCGCGCTGCGCGGCCCCCGAGGCCCCGCCCAGGGTGAACGCGTACGCCGTGGCCGCCGCCCCGCCGAGGGCGGCGACGGCTATGGCTATGCCCAGGCGCTTGCGGCTGCGCGCCTTCCGCTGGTGCTTGCGGGCACTGCGGGACTCCGTCCGGGTGCCCGGAGCGGTGTCGGTGTCGGCCATGCCTGTCGTCCCCCCTGATCACCGCAGCCGGGCCGCCGCGCGTGGATGGTTCGTACGAATATAGAACTTGTCGGCACTCTTCCCGCACCCCGGACCCCCCTCGTCCGTCGCTTCACAGCCATCTCACAGTCCGTTCGGATCCGCGGCGCGCGTGCGCCTCCTGTCCTTCCCGGAACATTCCGCTCCATTCCCGCCGCGGGGGCGGCCGGGCAGGCACCGGTTGCGGGGCGCAACCCTCCCGCCGGGGGCGTGCGCCGGGGGCGGACACGGAGGGAGCGTGCGGGCCATTTCCGACATATCGCCACCTACCACGTTCGCTCCGGACCCCGCCGGGTAGGCGCCGGACGTGGGTTACGTGCCGTGGCGGGGCCGGTCCACGACGAGCGCAGCTGGAGCTTCGACCTCGACCCGGGCGGGCGCGACCCGGTACTCGGCATCGAGCGGCTCCGGGAGGCCTACCCCGCCCGGGCTGCGCCATCGGATCGACCGCGTGAACGAGGCCGTCTACCGGGACGTGAACAACGGCGTCTACCGGGCCGGGTTCGCCGGGTCCCAGGAGGCGTACGAGGACGCGTACCGCCGGCTCTTCGACCGCCTCGACCGGCTCTCCGAGCGGCTGGCGCGGACCCGCTACCTGGTCGGCGACACCATCACGGAGGCGGACGTGCGGCTGTTCACCACCCTCGTGCGCTTCGACGCCGTCTACCACGGCCACTTCAAGTGCAACCGGCGGAAGCTGACCGAGATGCCGGTGCTGTGGGCGTACGCCCGGGACCTGTTCCAGACGCCCGGCTTCGGCGACACCGTCGACTTCGATCACATCAAACGGCACTACCACCTCGTGCACACGGACATCAACCCGACCGGCATCGTGCCGGCGGGTCCCGACCCGCGGGGCTGGCTCACCCCGCACGGCCGCGCCCGCATGGGCGGCCGCCCGTTCGGCGACGGCACCGCCCCCGACCCCGTACCTCCCGGGGAGGCGGTGCCGTACGCCCACGGCCCGCTCGGCTGAACCACGGCCGCAACGCGGCGTTTCCAGATGGTTTGTCGGCTCACGGGGTGGGCAGCCGCGCTCGTACAGGCGCGAGGCGCCCGGGACGGAGGACCGAGATGTCGACCAACACACTCATAGCCGTCATCGTGGCCGCGGTGGTCGTGGTGCTCGCCCTGACCGTGACCCTCGCCCTGCTCGCACGACGGCGCCACCTGCGCCACCGTTTCGGGCCGGAGTACGAGCGGACGGTCGAGGAGAAGGGCGGCGTGATGGCCGCCGAGCGCGATCTGCACGCCCGTGAGGTCCGGCACGACAAGCTCGACCTCAGGGATCTTCCCCCGGAGCGGCGCCGCCTGTTCGCCGACCGGTGGGGCGAGGTCCAGGAGCACTTCGTGGACCGGCCGGCCGGCTCGGTCGACGAGGCCGACGACCTGGTGGCGAGGCTGATGCGGGAGCGCGGCTACCCGACCGACGGCTACCGCGGCGCCGTCCGCGACCTGTCGGTCGAGCACGGCCGGACCCTGGAGCACTACCGGGCCGCCCACGAGATCAGGGCGCGCGGCGCGGGCGGGCAGGCGACCACGGAGGAGCTCCGCGCGGCGATGGTCCACTACCGCGCCCTGTTCGACGAACTGCTGACGGACCAGAGGAGCCGGTGACATGGGCACCCACGAAGAGACGGAGCGGGGTACGGCCCGCCTGACCACCGAGGACCTCGCGGGTCCGGGCGGTGCGGGCCGCGGCCCGGACACGGGTCCCCCGGTGTTCCCGGGCGACGCGACCGGGGAGGACCTGTCCGGCCGCTCCGCCGGCGGCGGACGGGAGGACGAGGGGTTCGCCGCGGCGGACGGGTCGGACGGAGCGGACGGGCTCGGCCCGTCCGACCGGCTTGACGACCGGCCGGCGGCCCGGTCCCCCGTGGAGGCGGACGGGAGCGGCGACGGGCAGCCGCTGCTCGCCTCCGGCGACGCCGAGCACTTCCGGACGGCCTGGAGCGAGATCCAGGGCCGCTTCGTCGACGACCCGCGCGAGGCCGTCACCTCGGCGGACACCCTGGTCGCCGAGGTCATGCGGAGCCTCGCCGGCACCTTCGCCTCGCACAAGCAGGACCTGGAGGGCCAGTGGCAGCGCGGTGACGACGTGGCGACGGAGGACCTGCGCCAGGCCCTGCGGCACTACCGCTCCTTCTTCAACCGCCTGCTGAACGCCTGAGCACCCCCGCCGCCCCCGGGTGCCGCCGGCCCGCGCCGGCGGCAC
>NZ_JBFBGN010000031.1:0-61830 GCF_040684675.1 Streptomyces sp. NPDC089915
CCCGACAGGTCTTTTTCAAAGGAACCTCATCCACCGAAGTGGACGGGGTATCAACTTCTGGCGTTGATTTTTGGCACGCTGTTGAGTTCTCAAGGTACGGACGCTTCCTTCGTTCCTGTTTCCAGGCCCTCCGGGCGCTTCCTTCGTTTCCAACTCTACCAGATCATTTCCGCTCCGTTTCCGGTTTGGATTTGAATTCGGTGGCCGTTGGGGGCCTTTGCCTTTCGGCGCTCCACCACATTAGCGCGCATTCCCTGCAACTCATAATCGAGCTGTCGGATTCGAATTCGGGCATGCCGAAATCGACCCCGTCAGGGGCACATCGTAGGTAGTGGGTTTGCCGCTCCCGCAGGTCTGCGATGGCAGTACCTGTTCCAGCGGCTCGGGCTACGTTAGGCGGCTCGGGAGATCGAGTCAAGTTGAGCGGCGGCGCGGCGCGTGGGCCCGGTACGGGCTGACGGTCGGGTCGCCGGTGATCCAGTAGCGGTAGGGATGGGCCGCGCCGGCGCCGCCCACTCCCGTGCGCGGCCCGTTGCCCACCTGGTCGGAAGGGGTGGGGGTGCCCGTGAGGAGGGAGAGGGGGGAGTCGGGGCCCGCGCAGAGGTCGGTGCCGTCGAGGGAGCGGTCCACGTCCAGGGCCGTGGCCAGGCGGGCCGGGCCCTTGGCCAGTTCTCGCGGGTTTCTGGCCGTGATGCGACGTTTGAGGGCGAGGTCGGCGCCCACCGTCACCTCCCCGGCGCGCAGCAGTACTCCGCTCGCGTGGCCCGGCGGGCCGCAGACGAGGTTGAGGCTGAACCACATGCCGTAGATGAAGTAGACGTACGCGTGTCCGGGCGGGCCGAACATCGACGCGTTGCGGGCGGTGCGGCCGCGGTAGGCGTGGGAGCCCGGGTCGGCCTCGCCCTCGTACGCCTCCACCTCCGTGATGCGCAGTTCCATCGGGCCGTCCGGGGTACGGCGGACGAGGACGCGGCCGAGGAGGTCAGGGGCCACGGTGAGGACCGGGCGGTCGAAGAAGGACCGGGGCAGGGGCGTACGGTCGGGGCGCGCGCTCATCCGGCCGAGCGTAGCCGAGCACGCGCCCGGGCAACCGGGGCCTAAGGTTCCGCAGTGGTGGGGGGTGGGGCGGGCCGCGGACGGTCCGGGTGCCGCCCCCCTCAGATCCGTATCCGTATTCCGTATCCGTATAGGGGAGATAGACATGGGCTTCAGGAAGCTGCTCGCGAGCCTGGGTGCCGGCGGTGCCTCGGTGGACACGATCATCACCGAGCCGAACGTGGTGCCGGGCGGGATCGTCCAGGGCGAGGTGCGGATCCAGGGCGGGGCCGTGGAGCAGCAGATCGAGGGGCTGTCGGTCGGGCTCCAGGCACGGGTGGAGGTGGAGGGCGGCGACCAGGAGTACAAGCAGGACGTCGTCTTCACCAAGCAGCGCCTCGGCGGTGCCTTCAAGGTGCAGCCGAACGCCCTGCACGTGGTGCCGTTCGCGCTGGAGATCCCGGCGGAGACCCCGATCACCCACTTCGAGGGCCACCCGCTGCACGGGATGAACATCGGGGTGAGCACGGAGCTGGAGATCGCGCGCGCGGTGGACGCGGGCGACCTGGACCCGATCAACGTGCACCCGGTGCCGGCGCAGCAGGCGATCCTCGACGCGTTCCGGCAGCTGGGCTTCTCCTTCCGCAGCGCGGACATGGAGCGCGGGCACATCCGCGGGACCCGGCAGACGCTGCCCTTCTACCAGGAGATCGAGTTCCTGCCGCCGTCGCAGTACCGGGGGCTGAACCAGGTGGAGCTGACCTTCGTCTCGGACGGCCACGAGATGGACGTCGTGCTGGAGATGGACAAGAAGCCGGGGCTGTTCAGCGAGGGCAGTGACACCTACCGCTGCTTCCAGGTGGGTCTGCACTCGTACGAGGGGACCGACTGGGCGGCGTACCTGAACCAGTGGATCGCCTCGGTCGGTTCGCAGCGCAACTGGTTCTAGTCACTAGTCTCGGGCCCGTAGGACTTCTTCGATCAAGGAGTACAGCAGTGACCGAGCGGAACAGGGCTCCTCTCCCCCACGCCTTCCACCCCGAGGTGCCCGCTTTCACGGTGACCAGTGCCGATCTCGCCCCCGGGGCCGATCTGGGTGACGCGCAGGTCCTGTCGGGCGGGAACCTCTCCCCGCAGCTGCGCTGGGAGGGGTTCCCGGAGGGGACGAAGAGCTTCGCGGTGACCTGTTTCGACCCGGACGCCCCGACGGGCAGCGGGTTCTGGCACTGGGTGCTGTTCGATCTCCCGGCCTCGGTGACCGAGCTGCCGGCGGGTGCGGGCAGCGGGAGGTTCGAGGGGCTGCCGGCCGGTGCGGTGCAGGTGCGCAACGACTACGGGACGAAGGACTTCGGCGGGGCGGCTCCGCCGGCCGGGGAGCGGCACCGCTACGTGTTCACCGTGTACGCGGTGGACCGGGAGCGGCTGGGTCCGGACGCGGACGCGTCCTGTGCCGCGGTCGGTTTCCACCTGCGGTTCCACGCGCTCGGCCGGGCGCAGCTGATCGGCGAGTACGAGGCGCCGGCGGGCTGATCGTTCTCCCGGCGTTCGCCCGGTCCTGGTCTAAAAGAGGCCGGGGCCGGGCATTTTTATTGCGTTGTCCCGCGTGGCGCGCGCGGCCAGAGTGGTTCCGGGCCTTGCCGCCAGGGTGGTCGCGGGCCTGCACACGGGAGGTGGGCGAGATGCGGGACACGCTGGTACTGAACGCGAGCTTCGAGCCGCTGTCGACGGTGTCGCTGAACCGCGCCGTCGTTCTGGTTCTCCAGGACAAGGCCGTGGTGGAACAGTCCCATCCCGAACTGCGTGTGCGTGCGGCGGCCGTGGACCTGCCGATGCCCCGGGTGATCCGGTTGTGCAGGTACGTCCGGGTGCCCTTCCGAAGACATGCTCCCTGGTCACGGCGGGGGGTGCTGGTCCGGGACCAGCACCGGTGCGCGTACTGCGGGAAGCGCGCGACGACCGTGGACCACGTGTTGCCGAGGGCCCAGGGGGGCGGGGACACCTGGCTGAACACGGTGGCGTCCTGTGCCGAGGACAACCACCGCAAGGCGGCGCGGACTCCGGAGGAGGCGGGGATGCCGCTGCTGCGGAAGCCCTTCGTGCCGTCGCCGGCGGACGCGATGCTGCTCTCGCTGGGGGTGGGCGGGCAGGAGGAGCTGCCCGCCTGGCTGGCGCGTTCCGCCTGAGTCCCACCCGTCCCGTCCGCCTGATCCGACTCGTCCGTCTCGTCCGCCCCGTCCGTCGCCGTGTGCGGCGGGCGGGGCGGACGCTTTTGCGTGACGTATTTCGGCTACGCGGTTCAGCGGAGCAGCAGTTGGACGATGGCCACGATCCCGACGGTGACGATGACCCCGCGCAGGACGGCCGGGGGCAGTCGGCGGCCGACCTTGGCGCCGATCTGGCCGCCGATGGTGGAGCCGACGGCGATCAGCAGGACGGCGGTCCAGTCGAACTCTGCTACGAAGAGGAAGAAGACGGCGGCGATGCCGTTGACGAGGGCGGCGACCACGTTCTTGACGGCGTTGATCCGTTGCAGGTCCTCGCGGAGCAGCAGCCCCATCAGGCCGAGGTAGAGGACTCCCTGGGCGGCGCCGAAGTAGCCGCCGTAGGCACTGGACAGGAGCATGCCGGAGAGCAGGGCCGGGCCTCCGTCGGGGTGTCCGTTGTCCCCTCCGGCGGCTTCCTGGCGGCGGCGCAGGGCGGCGGCGAGCTTCGGCTGGAGGACGACGAGGACGAGGGCCAGGCCGATGAGGACGGGCACGATCGTGTCGAAGGAGTCCGACGGCAGGGTCAGGAGCAGGATGGCTCCGGCGAGGCCGCCGACGAGGGAGACGGAGCCGAGCCGCAGGATGCGGGAGCGCTGTCCCCGGAGCTCCCGGCGGTAGCCGATGGCCCCGCTGATGGAGCCGGGCACGAGGCCGAGGGTGTTGGAGACGTTGGCGGTCACCGGGGGCAGGCCGGTGGCGAGGAGCACCGGGAAGGTGATCAGGGTGCCGGAACCGACGATGGTGTTGATGGTGCCGGCACCGATTCCGGCGGCGAGGACCGCGAGTGATTCCCAGATGGACATGGACATGGACGGAGCCATCCCCTTTGCGTGAGTGAGTCGCCTCCCCGCCATGAAGGTCGAGGGGCCTCACCGATCATGCACGAGGGGAGGGCGCGTCAGTCGATGGGGGGCTGCTCGCGGCGGTCGGATCCGCTGCCGGTCTCGGGGGCTCCCTTGCCGGTGTTCTGCGGGTTGAAGCCCGTCGGACCGCCGCCGAGGGGGCCGAAGTTGCCCATGGCGCCCGAGAGGCCCTTGAGTGCGTCCCCGATCTCGCTGGGCACGATCCAGAGCTTGTTGGCGTCGCCTTCGGCGATCTTCGGGAGCATCTGGAGGTACTGGTAGGCGAGGAGCTTCTGGTCGGCGTCGCCGGCGTGGATGGACTCGAAGACCGTACGGATGGCCTGGGCCTCGCCCTCGGCCTTGAGGGCGGCGGCCTTGGCCTCACCCTCGGCGCGCAGGATGGAGGACTGCTTCTCACCCTCGGCGCGCAGGATCTCGGACTGGCGGACGCCCTCGGCCTGGAGGATCGCGGCGCGCTTGTCGCGGTCGGCGCGCATCTGCTTCTCCATCGAGTCCTGGATGGAGGTCGGCGGCTCGATGGCCTTGAGCTCGACGCGGTTGACGCGGATGCCCCACTTGCCGGTGGCCTCGTCGAGGACCCCGCGCAGCGCCGCGTTGATCTCCTCGCGGGAGGTGAGGGTCCGTTCCAGGTCCATGCCGCCGATGATGTTGCGCAGCGTGGTGACGGTGAGCTGCTCGATGGCCTGGATGTAGCTGGCCACCTCGTACGTGGCGGCGCGGGCGTCGGTCACCTGGTAGTAGATGACGGTGTCGATGTTGACGACCAGGTTGTCCTGGGTGATGACCGGCTGCGGCGGGAAGGGGACGACCTGCTCGCGGAGGTCGATCCGGTTGCGGATGGAGTCGATGAACGGGACGACGATGTTGAGGCCCGCGTTGAGGGTGCGGGTGTAGCGGCCGAACCGCTCGACGATGGCGGCGCTGGCCTGCGGGATCACCTGGATCGTCTTGACCAGGGCGATGAAGACCAGTACCACCAGGATGATCAGGACGATGATGATCGATGACATGCGGTTCCCCGTGCCCTTCCGGCTGTCCGTGCTGCCCCGTTGAGCGGAGTCTCGCAGACCCCGGGGCCGCGGGTGGGCTGCTTGCTCACATGACGACCGCGGTCGCTCCGTCGATGTCCACGACGTCGACGGACTGACCGGGTTCGAAACTGCTGTGCGTGTCGAGGGTGCGGGCGGACCAGATCTCGCCGGCGAGCTTGATGCGGCCGCCGCTGCCGTCGACCCGTTCCAGCACGACGGCGGATCTGCCCTTCAACGCCTCGATGCCCGTGCGGTGTTGGGGCCGCTGGTCGCGGTGGCGGTTGGCGATCGGCCGGATGACGGCGATCAGCGCGACCGACACGATGACGAAGACCAGGACCTGGGCCACCGCTCCGGCGCCGAGGGCCGCCGTGACGGAGGCGGCGGCGGCGCCGACGGCGAACATGCCGAACTCCGGCATCGCGGTGAGGACGAGGGGGATGCCCAGTCCGACCGCGCCGATGAGCCACCACACCCATGCGTCGATGTCCACATGGTCATGGTAGGTCGGGTGGGCGCGGCCGGACAGGGCGCGGAGGACGTCCCGCGCGCGGGCTAGCGCAGGGGCAGGCCCTGGGCGGTCCAGCGGTCGTGCTCGTTGCGCTCGACGACCAGCGGGAGGCCGAAGCAGAGGGAGAGGTTGCGGGAGGTCAGCTCCAGGTCGATGGGGCCGGCGGTGACGACCTTGCCCTGCCGGATCATCAGGACGTGCGTGAAGCCGGGGGCGATCTCCTCGACGTGGTGGGTGACCATGACCATGGACGGGGCCATGGGGTCGCGGGCCAGCCGGCCGAGGCGGCGGACGAGGTCCTCGCGGCCGCCGAGGTCGAGGCCGGCGGCGGGCTCGTCGAGGAGGAGGAGCTCGGGGTCGGTCATCAGGGCGCGGGCGATCAGGGTGCGCTTGCGCTCGCCCTCGGAGAGGGTGCCGAACTTGCGGTCGAGGTAGTCGGACATGCCCAGGCGGTCCAGGAAGGCGCGGGCGCGCTGCTCGTCGACCTCCTCGTACTCCTCCTGCCAGGTCGCGGTCATGCCGTAGGCGGCGGTGAGCACGGTCTGCAGGACGGTCTGCCGCTTGGGGAGCTTGTCGGCGAGCGCGATGCCGGCGACGCCGATGCGCGGGCGCAGCTCGAAGACGTCGCTGCCGGGCTTGCCGAGGGTGCTGCCGAGGATGGTGGCGGAGCCCTTGGTGGGGTAGAGGTAGCTGGAGGCGAGGTTCAGCAGCGTGGTCTTGCCGGCGCCGTTGGGGCCGAGGATGACCCAGCGCTCCCCCTCCTTGACCGACCAGGAGACCTGGTCCACCAGAGCCCGGCCCTCGCGGACCACGGATACGTCCACCAGCTCCAGAACATCGCTCATGAGCGTGTTGTCACCCCTTGCAGTCACGGTTCTCTGTGCCCGCCTGTAGGCGCGGCCCCAGGGGAAAACCTACGCCACTCGGGAAGGGGTCCGGGCGCCAGGCCGGGCGTGGGGCCGGATCCGTAGAGTGGGGGGATGCTTTTCGAACCGCGTTCAGGGCGGCTGGCCGCCTGGGGGAACGCTCTGCTGGCCGGTCACGTCTCGCCCGACGAGGCCGCGTCGTCGATCGTGGGCGAGGACGCATCGCACCGGGTGGAGGGGCTGCCGGGTGAGCCGGGGCCGGTGGGGCTCACGCTGGCGCTGGGCCGGCTGCGGGCGCTGGGGGTGACCGGGCTGCGGGTGGCGCTGCCGGCGCCGGGGCATCCGCTGGGGCTGAGCGGGCCGCCGGAGTTCAACGCGCGGGCGCTGGAGGCCGAGGAGGCCGTGGTGTGCGCGGGGGCCGCGCTGGGGCTGGTGCCGGAGGTCGCGGAGGCGGGTCCGGCCGGTGACGTGCACGTCTCGGTGGTGTGGCGGTGCCTGCCGGTGCGGGAGGCCCCGCCGGCGGACGTGCCCTCGCTGGGTGAGGCGGAGCGGGAGCTGGCGGAGGCGCTGCGCGAGGCGACGGTGGTGCTGACGCGGCTGGACGTGGCGGCGTCGGGGCCGGCGGCGGAGGCGGCGCTGTCGGCGTACCGGGCGCGGGCGGAGGCGGGCCGTGAGGTGCTGGCGCCGGGGTATCCGGCGCGGGCGGTGCGGGTGCTGGCGCTGGCGCAGCGGGTGGACCTGCTGGTGTCGCTGGCGCACGAGCGGGGGCACGGGGGCGCGGTGGCGGCCTCGGAGATGGCGGCGCGGGCGGAGGCGCTGCGGCCGGTGGAGCGGGTGGCGCGGCGGGCGCTGGTGGCGGCGTACAACGCGGCGGTGGACCAGCCGTAGCCTCCGGCGGGGCTTCGGGTGCGTTCGGGTGCGGCGCCGCGGCGCGAGCGGCCCCGGGCTGCGCCCGGGCTTTCGGGGCTCCGCCCCGGACCCCGCGCCTCGAACTCCCCCGGCTACCGCCGGGAGGTGCCCCCTGGCGGGGCTGGATTCTGCCGCGACCCCGCCGTCCCGGGGAGAAGGGGGAGGGCGGGGCCGCAGGTCAGGGAGGGGGTGGGGTCAGTTGTTGACGCCCGTGTTGCCCCACGCGCCGTTGAGCAGGCCGATGACGTTGGCGGTGTTGCCGACCACGTTCACCGGGACGTGCACGGGGACCTGGGCCAGGTTCCCGGAGACCACGCCGGGCGAGCCCACGGCCTCGCCCTCCGCGGACGCACCGCCGTGCGCCGAGGAGACACCGGCGCCGGCGGCCATGAGGCCGCCCGCGATCATGGTGACGGCTGCGGCCTTCTTGTAGTTCTTCACTTCTCGTCCTCCAGTGCGTCTGCCGCGACCAGCCGCCGCGGCACGCCATGGAGAACGCTCCCCCGCCCGGCGGGATGCGCCATGTGGGCGACGTACACCCGACCGTATGAATCTCAGCTCAGCCCATTACCCGCCCGGTCGGGGCTCCCTACCGGGTGATCCCGTGCCTGACCGCCCACAGCGCGGCCTGGGTGCGGTCGGAGAGGTCGAGCTTCATCAGGATGTTCGAGACGTGCGTCTTGACGGTCTTCTCCGACAGGACCAGGGCGCGGGCGATCTCCCGGTTGGAGCGGCCGTCGGCGATCAGGCCCAGGACCTCGCGTTCCCGGTCGGTCAGGGCGCCCGGGCGGCCGGCGGGGGCTCCCTGGTCGTCCTGGGCGGCCAGCAGGGCCTCGGCGACCTCCGGCTGGAGGAGGACGTGTCCGGCGTGGACGGAGCGGATGGCTCCGGCCAGGGCGTCGGGGTCGATGTCCTTGTAGAGGTATCCGGCGGCGCCGGCCCGCAGGGCGGGGACCACGGTCCGCTGTTCCGTGAAGCTGGTGACGACGAGGACCCGCGCGGGGTTGCCGAGGTCCCGCAGCCGCCGCAGGGCCTCGATGCCGTCGGTGCCGGGCATGGTGACGTCCATCAGGATGACGTCGGGCCGCAGCTCCTCGGCGCGGTCGGTGCCCTCGGCGCCGTCGGCGGCCTCGCCGACGACCTCTATGTCCTCCTGTACTTCCAGGAAGGTGCGCAGGCCGCGCCGGACGACCTGGTGGTCGTCGACGAGCAGTACGCGGATGCGGCCGGGGCCGCCGCCGGGGGTTTCAGCCACCGGGGACCTCCATCTCGATCGTGG
Source organism: Streptomyces sp. NPDC089915 (assembly GCF_040684675.1). Lineage (NCBI taxonomy): Bacteria > Bacillati > Actinomycetota > Actinomycetes > Kitasatosporales > Streptomycetaceae > Streptomyces > Streptomyces sp. NPDC089915. The sequence continues at coordinate 8,759 of NZ_JBFBGN010000031.1, forward strand.
TGCCCGCGCCGGGTTCGGAGCGGACCTCCAGGCGCCCTCCGGCGCCGGCGGCGCGGTCCCGCATGGAGACCAGTCCCAGGTGGCGGCCGGCCTGGCGGACGGTGGGCGGGGAGAAGCCCCGGCCCGAGTCGCTGACGCGCAGGAGCGCCCCGCCGCCGTCGGCGCGGGCGAGGGTGACCTCGACGCGGTCGGCTCCGGAGTGGCGCAGGGCGTTGTGGAGGGCCTCCTGGGCCACCCGCAGCACGGCCTCCTCCTGGGCCGCGGGCAGGGCGCGTACGCCGTCGCAGGTGAAGGTGACGTGCGCGGTGTGGGCGCGGTCCAGGACGCGGACGTGGTTGCGCAGGGTCGCGACGAGGCCGTCCTCGTCGAGGGCGGCCGGGCGCAGCTCGGTCACGGCGGCGCGGAGTTCGTCGGCGGCCTCGGCGGCGAGGGCGGCGACCTGCTGGAGCTCGCCCTTGGCGCGGGCCGGGTCGCGGTCGACGAGGGCGGCGGCGGCCTGGGCGGTCAGGCGCAGGGAGAACAGCTTCTGGCTGACGGCGTCGTGCAGCTCGTGGGCGAGGCGGGAGCGCTCCTCGGCGATGGTGAGCTCGCGGCTGCGTTCGTAGAGGCGGGCGTTGGTGAGGGCGATGGCGGCGTGCTGGGCGAGGAGGGAGAGGAGCTCCTCGTCCTCGTCGGTGAAGCCGTGGGGGCCGCCGTGCGCCGCGGCGGGGGTCTTCCTCTTGTTGGCGAGGAAGAGGGCGCCGAGGACCTCCTCGCCGTCGCGGACGGGCAGGCCGAGGAAGTCGGACATGTCGGGGTGGGCGTCGGGCCAGCCCTCGAAGCGCGGGTCCAGGCGTACGTCGGCCAGCCGCTGGGGGCCGTCCTGGTGGAGCATCGCGGCGAGGATGCCGTGCTGGCGGGGCAGGGGGCCGATGCGGCGCCACTGGTCCTCGCTGATGCCGTCGACGACGAACTGGGCGAAGCCCCCGTGGTCGTCGGGGACGCCCAGGGCCGCGTACTCGGCGTCGAGCAGCTCGCGGGCCGACACGACGATGGTGCGCAGGACGTCGCGGACCTCCAGCCGGCGGCTCATGGCGAGCAGGGCGGTGCTGACGGCCGCCAGCCCGGTGCAGGGTCCGTTGTCCATGGGGTCACCGTACCGGCGGCCCTGACCTGCGGGATCGGGCTCCGGTCGTAGGTCTTCGGGCCCGGCGGCGTACGGCTCGGGGAGGGGGCCGGGGGCGGTGCTTCTGCCCTGGGGAGGAGGCCGGCGGGCTTCCGCGTCCTCCTTGAGGCGGAGAACGATTACACGCCGCATTGCTGCTGCAACTCTTGGTGAGACTGTTACGGGTCCGATGTGAGCCCGGGCATAGGACGCACATCACTTACGAAGCCGCGTAGTGGATGCGTAAAGGCGTTGTCAGCGCTGCTCCGGCCGGTCTCCGGGACCAAAGTCCCGAGGCCCCGCCGCCCCCTGATCCACTAACCGGGATCGTATGTCACACCTTTGCCACAGGATTTTGCCGCCGCTAAGAATGGCTCCCGTCGCAAGGCGCCGAGGGATCCCGGATCCTCCCGGCGCCTTCCTGCGGCCCCCGCTATCCGAAGAGGTTGCCCCGCATGTCTGCTTCCAGCACTCCCGGTCACAGTCGTCTGACGAAGGCGTACAAGCTGTCGATCGCCGGTGTCGCCACCCTCGGTGCCGCCGCGCTCGCCTTCTCCGCCGTCCCGGCCGGTACCGGCGCGCAGCAGGACCAGACCGTGGCCGCCGCCCCCGTGGCGTGGACCCAGTCGATCCAGCAGAACCTCGGCGCCCAGCACGCCGTAGCGGACCAGAAGGCCAAGGACGCGGCGAAGGCCGCGGCCGCGGCGCAGGCGAAGAAGGACCGCGAGGCCGAGGCGGCCAGCCGCTCCGCCGCCCGCACCCCGATCTTCGCGAACAACCTGGACGGCTGGATCAAGGAAGCCCTCTTCATCATGAAGCGCGAGGGCATCCCCGGCAGCTACGCCGGCATCCACCGCAACATCATGCGCGAGTCCAGCGGCAACCCCCGCGCGATCAACCTGTGGGACATCAACGCGCAGAACGGCATCCCCTCGAAGGGTCTGCTGCAGGTCATCCAGCCGACCTTCAACACGTACCACGTCAAGGGCACCAAGTTCGACCTGTACGACCCGGTCGCGAACATCGTCGCCGCGTGCAACTACGCCGCCGACCGCTACGGCTCGATGGACAACGTCAACAGCGCCTACTAGGCGCCCCCACGCCTCAGCGGGCGCCCGCAGGACCCCCATGCGCCTCAGGGCGGCCCCCGGAAGACTCCGGGTGCCGCCCTGAGGCGTTTCGCGTGCCCGCTCGCGGGCCCGGCGGGTGTTACTTGCGCATGACCTCGGGCTCGTGGCGGCGCAGCAGGCGGGCCACCGCGAAGCCGCAGATCACGGCCTGCAGCAGCAGGACGATGACGTCCACGAACCACTGGCCGGTGGTGTGGTCCCACAGCGGGTCGGTGTTGGTGGGGTTCTGCGGGTCCCACGGCGCCATGAGCTTGCCCAGGTTCAGGGTGGTGCCGGCGGCGCCGACGGCCCAACGGGAGGGCATCAGGTAGGCGAACTGCTCCAGGCCGACCTTGTCGTACAGCTGGAAGAGGATGCCGGTGAAGACGACCTGGACGATCGCGAACATCACGAGCAGCGGCATGGTCTTCTCGGCGGTCTTCACCAGCGAGGAGATCACCAGGCCGAACATCATCGCGGTGATGCCGAGCGCGGTGACCGAGACGCACAGCTCGACGGCCGGGTTCATGAAGAGGCCCTCGGCCGGCAGCTTGCGCGGGGTGAAGGCGATGGCGCAGATGATCACGCCCTGGATGATCGTGATCACACTGAGGACGATCACCTTCGACATCAGGTACGCCGACCGGGACAGGCCGGTCGCGCGCTCCCGCTCGTAGATGACGCGTTCCTTGATCAGCTCGCGGACCGAGTTGGCCGCGCCCGAGAAGCACATGCCGACCGCGAGGATCAGGGTGATCGTGCCCGCGTCGCCGTTGAAGCGGGACGGCGGGGTCGGCGGGGCCAGGCCGAACTTCGCGGGGATCACCGTGGACACGATGCCCAGGACGGCGGGCAGCAGCACCATCAGGGCGAGGAAGCCCTTGTCGGAGGCGATCACCGAGGTGTAGCGGCGGATCAGCGTCCACAGCTGCGAGCCCCAGGCCTGCGGCTTGGGCGGGATCATCTGCTGCGGCGGCATCGCGACCTGCTGCGGGGCGACCGCGTCGAGGTCGGCGGCGTACAGCTGGTAGTGCTGCGAGCCCTTCCAGCGTCCGGCCCAGTCGTATTCGCGGTAGTTCTCGAAGGCGGAGAACACGTCGGCCCAGGTGGTGTAGCCGAAGAAGTTCAGCGCCTCGTCCGGCGGGCCGAAGTAGGCGACGGACCCGCCCGGGGCCATGACCAGCAGCTTGTCGCAGAGGGCGAGCTCGGCGACGGAGTGGGTGACGACGAGGACCGTGCGGCCGTCGTTGGCGAGGGTGCGGAGCAGCTGCATGACGTCGCGGTCCATGCCCGGGTCGAGGCCGGAGGTCGGCTCGTCCAGGAAGATCAGCGAGGGCTTGGTGAGCAGCTCCAGGGCCACGGACACGCGCTTGCGCTGACCACCCGAGAGCGAGGTGATCTTCTTGTCCTTGTGGATGTCGAGCTTGAGCTCGCGCAGCACCTCGTCGATGCGGGCGTCGCGCTCGGCCTCGGCGGTGTCGCCCGGGAAGCGGAGCTTGGCCGCGTACTTCAGGGCGGTGGAGACCTTCAGCTCCTTGTGCAGGATGTCGTCCTGCGGGACCAGGCCGATGCGCTGGCGGAGCTCCGCGAACTGCTTGTACAGGTTGCGGTTGTCGTACAGGACGTCGCCCTGGTCGGCGGGCCGGTAGCCGGTGAGCGCCTTGAGCAGGGTGGACTTTCCGGAGCCGGAGGGGCCGATGACGCCGATGAGCGACTTCTCCGGGACGCCGAAGGTGACGTCCTTGAGGATCTGCTTGCCGCCGTCGACCGTGACCGTGAGGTGGCGGGCCGAGAAGGAGACGGCGCCGGTGTCGACGAACTCCTCGAGGCGGTCGCCGACGATCCGGAAGGTCGAGTGGCCGACGCCGACGATGTCGGTGGGGCCGAGCAGCGCGCTGCCGGACTTCTGCAGCGGCTGGCCGTTGACGTAGGTGCCGTTGTGGCTGCCGAGGTCGTGGATCTCGAAGCGGCCGCCCGTGGAGCGGAACTCCGCGTGGTGGCGGGAGACCTGGAGGTCCGAGACGACGAGCTCGTTCTCCAGGGCACGGCCGATGCGCATGACGCGGCCGACGGCGATCTGGTGGAACGTCGTCGGGCTGCGGTGGTCGCCGCTGTAGCCGGGGGCCGCGGACTGCTGCGGAACACCGCCCTGCTGCTGCGGCACGAAGGGCTGCTGCTGGTGCTGCTGCGGCTGCTGGTGCTGGTGCTGTGGCTGCTGCTGGTGGGCCTGGTGCTGCTGGTCCCAGGCGGGCTGCTGCGGCTGGTGGGCCGGCGGCTGGAACGCCGGGGCCTGGCCCTGCGCGGCCGGGGCCTGGAAGGCCGGCTGCTGATGCTGCGCGGCCGCGGCAGCGCTCGGATTCAGCCGCGGGCCGTCCGTCGCGTTGCCCAGGTGGACCGGCGTACCGGGCACGAGCTCCGTCTGCTGGACCCGCGCACCGTGCACGTAGGTGCCGTTGGTGCTGCCGTGGTCCTCGATGGCCCAAACACGGCCGTTCCAGCTGATGGTGGCGTGCCGCCAGGACACGCGGGCGTCATCGATCACCACGTCTCCCTGGGGATCGCGCCCCAGCGAGTACGACCTGGACGGATCGAGCGTCCAGGTCCTTCCGTTCAATTCCAGTACGAGTTCCGGCACTCCAGCCCCACTTAAGGTCCCCCGAGAATCCCCCTGGCGTCCAGGGAGAACGACGTCAGGGAGTCTAGGGATGGCGAACATCCGGGGGAACTATTTCAGGCCTGCGGCCACATGTGGAATCCGGGCCTTCCGCGGGCCCCCGCGCCCGCCCGGCGGCGGGGTCGAAAGCCGCCCGGAGAGTGCGATACGGGACTTCTCGCCCCGCTCGGCCCGGCTCCGGCGGCACGCGGGTGCCGCCACGTTCAAAAGGTGGGACGGGAAGCCGGGTGCCGGGGGCGGGAAGATACGGTGAGGGGACCATGAGCGCTTCGCAGACCTCCGACGTCCCCACCCTCCTCGTCAAGATCTTCGGCAAGGACCGTCCCGGGATCACCGCCGGGCTAATGGACACCCTCGCCGCCTACTCCGTCGACGTCGTCGACATCGAGCAGGTCGTCACCCGCGGCCGCATCGTCCTGTGCGTCCTCATCACCAAGCCCGACACCGGCCCCGAGGGCGAGCTGCGGGCCACCGTGCACAGCTGGGCCGAGTCGCTGAAGCTGTCGGCCGAGATCATCTCCGGTACCGGCGACAACCGTCCCCGCGGTACCGGCCGGTCCCACGTCACCGTGCTCGGGCACCCGCTCACCGCCGAGTCCACGGCCGTCATCGCCGCCCGGATCACCGAGACCGGCGGCAACATCGACCGTATCTTCCGGCTCGCCAAGTACCCGGTGACGGCCGTCGAGTTCGCCGTGTCCGGCGCCGAGACGGAGCCGCTGCGCACCGCGCTGGCCACCACCGCCGCCCAGATCGGCGTCGACGTGGCCGTGGTCTCGGCGGGGCTGCACCGCCGGGCGCAGCGGCTGGTGGTCATGGACGTGGACTCGACCCTGATCCAGGACGAGGTCATCGAGCTGTTCGCCGCGCACGCCGGCTGCGAGGCCGAGGTCGCCGAGGTGACCGAGCGGGCCATGCGCGGGGAGCTGGACTTCGAGCAGTCCCTGCACGCCCGGGTGGCGCTGCTGGCGGGGCTGGACGAGTCGGTGGTGGAGAAGGTCCGCGCCGAGGTGCGGCTGACCCCCGGCGCCCGGACCCTGGTGCGGACGCTGAAGACGCTCGGCTACCAGGTGGGCGTGGTCTCGGGCGGGTTCACGCAGGTCACGGACGATCTGCGGGAGCAGCTGGGGCTGGACTTCGCCCAGGCCAACACCCTGGAGATCATCGACGGGAAGCTGACCGGCAAGGTCACCGGTGAGATCGTGGACCGGGCGGGCAAGGCCCGGCTGCTGCGCCGCTTCGCCTCCGAGGCCGGGGTGCCGCTGGCCCAGACGGTGGCGATCGGTGACGGCGCGAACGACCTGGACATGCTGAACGCGGCCGGGCTGGGCGTGGCCTTCAACGCGAAGCCGGTGGTCCGCGAGGCCGCCCACACCGCCGTGAACGTGCCCTTCCTGGACGCCGTGCTCTACCTGCTCGGCATCACCCGCGAGGAAGTGGAAGCGGCCGACCTGGCCTGAGCAGCCCCCGTCCCCCCAACGCCCGGCCGGATCCTTTCGGCCGGGCGTTCGTCTTGCCGGGGGCCCGGTGGCCGGAAAGCCCTGCCGCGCGAGGCAGAGTCAAGGCTTCTTTGACCCGAACTGGCTTCATTTGTACTGCACTTGGGGTTAATGCTCCGATCGATCCGCCGGTCCGCGACAGCGGTGGCCCGATCGGACTCTTCGTTCAAGGGGACGTTGATGACTCGAAGTGTGCTCATCACCGGAGGCTCAGGCGGAATCGGCCGGGCCTGCGTGGAGAGATTCGCGCGGGAGGAGGACTGGACCGTCTGGTTCACCTACCGCAACGGCCGGGCGCGGGCCGAGGAACTGGTGGAGGAGCTGGCCCTCACCGGACGCGCCAAGGTGGAGGCCTTCCCCTTCACCCAGGGCGAGTGGGAGGACCACGAGCTGCTGCTGGACCGGCTGCCGGGACCGGTGGACGTCCTGGTGAACAACGCCGCGGTCGGTTCGAAGACGGTCGAGCACTACAGCGAGGGGCCCGGGCACGCGAAGGCGTCCGCGTTCTTCCAGATCAACGCGGTGGGTCCGCTGTGGCTCACCGAGCAGCTGCTGCCGGCGATGCTGGAGCGGGGCTTCGGGAAGATCATCAACATCTCCAGCGTCGGCGGGGGCGTCTTCCAGTTCCCCGGATTCCACCCGGCCGACGGGATGAGCAAGGCCGCCCTCACCTATCTGACCCGTCATCTCGCCGCCGAGCTGGCGCACGCCCCGGTGGACGTGTTCGCCCTCTGCCCGGGCGCCGTCGACACCACGATGTTCCAGGCGAGCACCCTGGACCGGCTTTCGGCGCAGGAGCGGGCCGCGCTCTCGTCGCGGCTGCCCAAGGGACGCATGATCACCTCGGCGGAGATCGCCGAGCAGGTGTGGTGGCTGGCGGGCGAGTACTCCACTCCGCTGCACGGGGCCGTCATCGACGCCTCGATGGGCCTCGGGGTGCACCCGGGGCTGCTCACCGGCGCCGACGCCGACCACGGGAGGGCCTGATGGGCCGCGACGCCGGACCCCGCCGCGTCTCCCGCCAGGCCGCCCGGCTGCTCGCCGACACCCCGGCGATCGCCGAGGCCCACTTCCGGGCGGAGGCCGAACCGTACGACGCCCTCACCCGCCCCGACGGCTACCTGAACCTGGGCACCGCCGAGAACCGGCTGCTGTGGGACCTGCTCGAAGGCCGGCTGGCGCAGCTCCCCCCGATGACCGAGGCCACGGCCCGCTACGCCCCGCTGCACGGCACCGCCGTCCTGCGCGGTCGGGTCGCCGCGCTGCTGTCGGACACCGTCGGGACCCCGCTGGACGCGGAGGACCTGGTGGTGATCAGCGGGGCCACCGGGGCGCTGGACGCGATCGCGTCCGTCCTGTGCGACCCGGGCGAGGCCATCGTGGTGCCCGCGCCCTACTACGGGGCCTTCGACACCGATCTCGGCGGCCGCTCGGGCGCCCGGATCCTGCCGGCTCCGCTCGATCCGGCCGACGGGTTCCGGCTGACGGCCGCGGCGGTGGACCGGGCGCTGCGCCGGGCCCGGGAGGAGGGGGTCACCGTACGCGCGGTGGCGCTGTCCTCCCCGTCCAACCCGATCGGCGAGGTGCACCCGCCCGAGGTGCTGGCGGAGCTGCTGCGCGTGGTCCGCGCGCACGACGTGGACCTGATCGCGGACGAGATCTACGCCCACGCGGTCTTCGGCGGGCAGGCGTTCACCAGCGCCGCCGATCCGGCCGTCAACCCGGACTGGGCCGGGCGCACGCACGTGGTGTGGGGCTTCGCGAAGGACTTCGGGCTGCCCGGCCTGAAGACCGGTGTCCTGCACACCCGCGATCCTCGGGTGCGGGACGCCGCGCGGGCGCTGGCGTACTTCGCGCCCGTCTCCACCGCCACCCAGCACACCCTGGCGGAGCTGCTGGCCGACCCGGAGTGGGTCGCCTCCTTCCTCGCCGCGGGCCGGCTGCGGCTGGGGTCCTCGTACGGGCACCTCACCGGGCTGCTGGAGGAGTACGGGATCCCGTACGCCCCGGCCGGCGCGGGCTTCTCCGTCTGGCTCGACCTCGGCCGGTGGCTGCCCTCCGCCGGGTTCGAGGGCGAGGAGCTGCTGTGGCGGGAGCTGTTCGAGAAGGCGAAGGTCAGCATCCTGCCCGGCGGTGCCTTCCGCTCGCCGCGGCCGGGCTGGTTCCGGCTGTGCCACACCGTCGACGCCCCGCTGGTGGCCGAGGCCGTCCGGCGGATCGCCGTCCACCTGGGCCTGCCCCCGCGGCCGGGCCCGCACGACCCCACCCCCTCCCCCTCCCCCGCACCACGGAACGGAAGTCGCCCATGAGCACGGCCCCAGGTCCCCTGGACCGCTGGTACGAGACCGCCGGCGTGCGCGGCGGCGTCCGGCGGATGTTCCACGCCGAGACGGAGCAGGGCCGGGTCTTCTTCCCCGACGCCCTGGTGCCGCACCTGGCGCACCCGGAGGTGAAGGCGCTGGCCCCCGAGCGGGTCCGGGAGATCTCGGTGCGGCACCTCTACCAGTTCCTGCACTCGACGACGCACCTGGAGACCCGGGTGGTCAACGGGGCGGCCGAGCCGGTCGCGAACGGCATCTCGGGGCTGCACTTCCCGACGGCGCTGCGGATGGACGCGTTCAAGGTGTACTGCGACGAGGGCTACCACGCCCTCTACAGCCTGGACCTGGCCGACCAGGTGGCCGGCGTCACCGGCATCGCCGTCCCGGACGTGGACTACGGCGGCTTCGTGACGGCGCTGCAGGAGACGGGGCGGCGGCTGCTGCCCGAGGACCCGGTGCTGGCCGGGCAGTTGCAGGCGGTGGTGTTCGAGACGCTGATCACGGCCGTGCTCAACGAGGTGCCGCAGGACCCGACCGTGGTGAGCACGGTACGGGAGCTGATGCGCGACCACGCCAAGGACGAGGGCCGCCACCACCGGTTCTTCTCCGCCTTCTTCCTGGAGCTGTGGGCCCGGCTCGACGGGCGGCGCCGGGTGCTGGCGGCCCGCGCCCTGCCCGCGATGATCCGTGCCGCGCTCGACTGGGACCTGGAGCCGGTGCGGGTGTCGCTGCGGCTGGCCGGTCTGGACGAGGACCGGATCGAGGCCGTCCTCGCGGACAGCTACGGCGGCAGCGCGGGCGTGGACCGCATCCAGACGATCTCCCGTTCCACCCTGCGGCTGTGCGCCCAGGTCGGTGCCTTCGACCTGCCCGGCGTCACGGACGCGTTCGCCGCCTATGGACTGCGTGCCCCGGAGGACTCCGATGTCTGAGACCGCGACCGTCACCTACCCCGAATACCTGAAGCTGCCGGAACTGCTGGCGCTCCAGGTGCCGCTGGCCGACGGGGTGGACGACGAGCTGCTGTTCATCACCGTGCACCAGGTGCAGGAGCTGTGGTTCGGGCAGCTGCTGCGGGACCTGTCGGACGCCCGCGACCGGATGCTGGAGGGGGATCCCCGGGCCGCCCGGGCCCGGCTGGTGCGCAGCGTGTCCGTCTCCCGGGCGCTGATCGCCGCGATCCATCCGCTGCGGGCGATGCCGCCGCGCGAGTTCCACGCCTTCCGGGGCGTGCTCGGCAGCAGCAGCGGCCAGCAGTCGGCGCAGTACGTGGAGATCGCGGGGCTGTGCGGGGCCGACTGGGTGCGCGGGGAGTACGGGCGGCGGGCCGTCGCGGGGCTGGCTCCCGGGGAGCGGGAGCGGCTGCACCGGCGGCTGGCGGAGCCCACCCTGTGGGAGGGGTTCGTGGCGCTGCTGGCCAAGGCGGGGTTCGCGGTCGGGACGCGGGAGGAGCGCTGGGAGGCGTACGCGCGGCTGGGCGCGGGTCCGCTGGACGGCGATCCGGTGGAGTTCGCGGAGCTGGCCGAGCTGGCGGAGGCGCTGGTCGACCACGACGAGGTGTGGACGGAGTGGCGGGCCTGCCACGCGCTGCTGGTGGAGCGGCAGATCGGCGGGCGGCCGGGGACGGGCGGCAGCAGCGGCACGGCGCATCTGCGGGCGTCGGTGTACCGGCGGTTCTACCCGGAGCTGTGGGAGGCCCGGGACGCGGGCTTCGCGGAGCTGCCGGCCCGCTGCCCGATGGGCTGAGGACGCGGGCGGGCACCGGGGCGCGGGCGCCCCGGGCCCGGGGCCGTCGCGGTCAGTGTTCCTTCGGGGTCCAGTAGTCCAGCAGGGTGCCGACACCGGGCTCGACGGACTTCCAGGAGCCGGTGAAGGAGACGACGGCCAGTGCGGCGGTCGGGAAGCCGGTGCGGTTCATCCGGGCCTGGGTGTCGCCCTCGGCCCGCCCGGAGAGGATTTCGGCCAGGGCGTGCATGCCGGGGTTGTGGCCGATGACGAGGAGGTCCCCGACCTCGTCGGGGGTCTCGTTGAGCAGGGCGATGAGCTCGCCCGGGGAGGCGTCGTAGACCCGCTCCTCGTAGCTGGTGCGCGGCCGGTACGGGAGTTCCTGGACGGCGAGCTTCCAGGTCTCCCGGGTGCGGGCGGCGGTGGAGCAGAGGGCCAGGTCGAAGGTGATGCCGGTCTCGGCCAGCTTGCGGCCGGCGGCGGGCGCGTCCCTGCGGCCGCGTTCCGCCAGCGGGCGGTCGTGGTCGGACACCTGGGGCCAGTCGGCCTTGGCGTGCCGGAGGAGGGCGATCCTGCGGGGGGTGTCGGCGCTCATGGGGCCAGCTTCGCATGAAACGGGCCACGGGGCTCAGGGTGTTGGGAGGGCCGTCCCCCGCGCGGGAGGGCGTGCTCCGGCGTGCGCGGGGCGTCCTGCGGCGCGGGGTGGCCGGGGTCGCGCGGGGCGCCGGTCAGACGACGGCGCGGAGCAGTTCCCGGGAGACCTGGACGAGTCCGGAGGACTGGCCGTCGGCCGCCTGGGCCTGGCCGGAGCCGGCGAGGAGCAGCAGCAGGAGGCCGAAGGCGAGGGCGGGCAGGGCCAGGGTCCACCAGTGCAGCCGGGCACTGGTGTGGGCGTACGCGCCGGGGCGGCGGCGGGCGGGGTGGGACGGGGTGTGCGTGGTGGCCGGCATGGCCGCCTCCGGGTTCTTCGGCTGGGGACTGTCTCGCTGCTTCGAATCTAGGGATCCGGTGCGGCGTTTCCCATCCGGGGCGCACCCCAGCCGACCCTGATCCTGACCCCCTAGGGGATGGTGGGGTCAACCCCACCATCGGGGGCCGGGCCGGGCCGGCGGGCGGTGCGTCAGGGGGAGGCGATCGTGGCGATGACGGCCACGATCACGGTCACGAGGGCCATCGCTCCCAGCACGAGGCCGAGCTTCTTGTGGCTGTCCTGGGGGTTGGGTTCGAGTACGGGCGACATGCCGCTCAGTCTCGCATGCCGCATTCGTCCTCGATCGTGCGGTCCCGGCCGGCGAGGACGCCGAGGACGATCTGGGGGACGATCAGGCCGGCCATGAGGGCGAGCGGGAGGTCCCAGCCGCCGCTGTGCTGGTAGAGGGTGCCGATGACCAGCGGGCCGGGGATCGAGATCAGGTAGCCGGTGCTCTGGGCGAAGGCGGAGAGCTTGACGACCCCGGCCGGGGACTTGGCGCGCAGTCCGATCATCGTGATGACGAGCGGGAAGGCGCAGTTGGAGACGCCGAGGAGGAGGGCCCAGGCCCAGGCTCCGGCGGCGGGGGCGAGGTAGAGCCCGAGGTAGCCGGCGAGGCCGAAGACGCCGAGGACGGCGGCGATGGGGCCCTGGTGGCGCATCCGTGCGGCGAGGCCGGGGATGACGAAGGCCAGCGGGACGCCCATGACCATGGTGACGGCGAGCAGCACTCCGGCGGTGGAGGCGGAGACCCCGGCGTCGCGGAAGATCTGCGGGAGCCAGCCCATCGTGACGTAGGCGCCGGTGGCCTGGAGGCCGAAGTAGCAGGCGAGGGCCCAGGCGGTGCGGCTGCGCACGACCGAGGGGCCGGCGTCCTCCCGTGCGGCGGCGGGCGCGGCGGCCTTCTCGCGGCGGCTCGCGGCGACGATGGGCAGCCAGGGCAGTACGGCGGCCACGGCGAGGGCGGCCCAGACCAGCAGGCCGGTGCGCCAGTCGCCGCCGAGGGCGGAGGTCAGCGGGACGGTCGCGGCGGCGGCGAGGGAGGTGCCGGCGGCGAGGGCCATGGAGTAGAGGCCGGTCATGGTGCCGACGCGGTCGGGGAACCAGCGCTTGACGATGACCGGGAGCAGCACGTTGGTCAGGGCTATGCCGGCCAGCGACAGTGCGCTGGCGGCGAGGAAGGCGGCGGCGCTGTCCGCGAAGGGGCGGATCAGCAGGCCGGCGGCGACGGCCGCCATGCCGGCGCAGACGACGGCGGCGGGGCCGAAGCGGCGGGAGAGCCGGGGGGCGGTGACGCCGAAGACGGCGAAGCAGAGCGCGGGGACGGAGGTGATCAGTCCGGCGACGGTGCCGCTCATGTGGAGGCCGGTGCGGGCCTCCTCGAAGAGGGCGCCGAGGCTGGTGATGGCGGGCCGCAGGTTGAGGGCGGCCAGCACGATGCCGGCGACGAGCACGGGGCCGAGCCACTTGGGGTCGGCGGCCGGGGCGGTGGCGGGGTGTCCCGGGGAGCCGCTCGGGGTCGCCGGGCGGGTCAGGGTCTGGAGGTCTTCGTCGCGCATCCCGCCATCATAGAATCATGGGATGATTGGTTGTCCAGTCTCCTCCTGTCACACTTGAGTCCGCTCCGCCTCCCGTCCGGCAGTTCTCGAAAGGCCCCGTCCGCATGCCGTTGACCTCGCCCCGGCGTTCCGCGCTCGTCGACCAGGTGATCGCCCAGCTCAGGAACCAGATCACCTCCGGCGAGTGGCCGGTCGGGAGCCGGATCCCCACCGAGCCCGAGCTGGTGGAGCTACTGGGCGTCGCCCGCAACACCGTGCGGGAGGCCGTCCGGGCCCTCGCCCACAACGGGCTCCTGGACATCCGCCAGGGCTCGGGTACGTACGTGCTCGCCACGAGCGAGCTGGCCGGGGTGATGCACCGGCGCTTCGCGGGGGCCGACCCCCGGCACATCGCGGAACTGCGCTCGACGCTGGAGTCCTCGGCGGCCCGGCTGGCCGCCGAGCGGCGCACCGAGCGGGACCTGGTCCAGCTGGACGCGCTGCTGGCGCGGCGCGAGGAGGCCTGGGCGAGCGGGGACACCGACCTGTTCGTGAGTGCGGACGTCGCCCTGCACATGGCGGTGGTGACGGCCTCGCACAACGAGGTGCTGATCGAGCTGTACGCGGACCTGGGCGATCTGGTGGCGCAGTGGCTGCGCGGGGACGTCGGCAAGGTGCTGGACCCGGCCGCCCACCTGGACCACGCGCGGCTGATCGAGGCGATCCGGCGCGGGGACGGGGACACGGCCGCCTCCGAGGCGGCGGGCTACCCGTTCGTCTGCCTCGGCAAGGGCGCGCGCTAGGCGTTCCTCAGGGGCGCTGGTGGCTGACCCGGTCAGGGGCGCTGGTGGCTGACCCAGGCCGTGCGGACCTCTTTCCAGCAGCGGCCGGTCAGCCGGGTGCGGCCGGCGGGCTCCAGGGGGACGAGGGCGCCGTCCCCGTCCAGGTCCCACCAGCGCTCGCACTCCACGTGGAGGCGGAGCAGGTCGGTCTCGGGGTAGCCGTTGTGGCAGTACGCGATCACCTGTGAGCCGTCGATCTCGGTGTCGCAGTCGGAGCCGTAGAGCTCGCGGGCGGCGGGCTGCTCGGGCCGTACGGGTGGTTCGGCGGGGATCTCGGCGAGGTCCACCGAGGCCTGGACCTCCTTCTCCGGGCCGGGGGCGGGCACCGGTCCGCGGGGTTTCTGGAGGGCCCCGGGGATCAGCAGCCCGGTCAGGGCCACCGCGGCGACCAGCAGCGATACCGCTCGGCTCGGCCTCGCGTGCACGCCCGTACCTCCTCCCCGAACCCGCCGGGAAGATCCCGGCCAGGTCAGTTTGCAGGCATGTGTCCCGGTTTTCGACTCGGAAAGATCCGGTCGGACGGCGAACGTCTGAGCGGGGGCGCCCCTGCGGCCCCTGCCCCCGTACGACGGAAACGGCGGTGGCCGCGCCTCCCCGGAGGGAGGCGCGGCCACCGCCGTTCGGACGCGGGGTCCGCGGCCGAAGGGTCAGGCGCCCATCGCGTGCAGGCCGCCGTCCACGTGGACGATCTCGCCCGTGGTCTTCGGGAACCAGTCCGACAGCAGGGCCACGACGCCCTTGCCCGCCGGCTCCGGGTCACTCATGTCCCACGCCAGCATGGAACGCTGGTTCCAGGTGTCCGCCAGCTCGCCGAAGCCCGGGATGGACTTCGCGGCCATCGAGCCGATCGGACCGGCCGAGACCAGGTTGCAGCGGACGTTCTCCTTGCCCAGGTCACGGGCGAGGTAGCGGCTGGTGGCCTCCAGGGCGGCCTTGGCCGGGCCCATCCAGTCGTACTGCGGCCAGGCGAACTGCGCGTCGAAGGTCAGGCCGACGACGGCGGCGCCCTCCGCCGGGAACAGCGGCTTGCAGGCCATGGTCAGCGACTTCAGCGAGAACGCCGAGACGTGCATGGCGGTGGCGACCGACTCGAACGGCGTGTTCAGGAAGTTGCCGCCGAGCGCGTCCTGCGGGGCGAAGCCGATGGAGTGCACGACTCCGTCGAGGCCGCCGAGCTCCTCGCGGACGAGGCCCTCCAGGCGGGCCAGGTGCTCGTCGTTGGTGACGTCGAGCTCGATCACCTTGACCGGCTTGGGCAGCTTCTTGGCGATGCGCTCGGTCAGCGACGGGCGCGGCCAGGCGCTGAGGATGACCTCGGCGCCCTGCTCCTGGGCCAGCTTGGCGGCGTGGAAGGCGATGGACGACTCCATCAGCACGCCGGTGATGAGGATCCGCTTGCCCTCGAGAATTCCGCTCATGGTGATCAGTGACCCATGCCCAATCCGCCGTCAACGGGAATGACGGCTCCGGTGATGTACGCGGCGTCGTCGGACGCCAGGAAGCTCACGGCGGCCGCGATCTCCTCGGGCTGCGCGTAGCGCGCCAGCGGGACCTGCGCCAGGATGCCCGAGCGCTGCTCGTCGCTGAGCACCTTCGTCATGTCGGTGTCCACGAAACCGGGGGCGAC
The DNA here is from genome assembly GCF_040684675.1 of Streptomyces sp. NPDC089915. Lineage (NCBI taxonomy): Bacteria > Bacillati > Actinomycetota > Actinomycetes > Kitasatosporales > Streptomycetaceae > Streptomyces > Streptomyces sp. NPDC089915. Next base: position 24,208 of record NZ_JBFBGN010000031.1, read on the forward strand.
GACGTTGAAGGTGATGTTGCGGGAGCCCAGCTCGCGGGCGAGCGAGCGGGCGAAGCCCACCAGCGCCGCCTTCGAGGCGGCGTAGTTGGCCTGGCCGGCGCCGCCCAGCAGGCCGACGACCGAGGAGATCAGGACCACACGGCCCTTCTTGGCCCGCAGCATGCCACGGTTGGCCCGCTTGACGACACGGAAGGTGCCCGTGAGGTTGGTGTCGACGACGGAGGCGAAGTCCTCCTCGGACATCCGCATCAGCAGCGTGTCCTTCGTGATGCCGGCGTTCGCCACCAGCACCTCCACGTTGCCGTGCTTGGCCTCGATCTCCTTGTAGGCCTGCTCCACCTGCTCGGAGTCGGTGATGTCGCAGCGCACGGCCAGCACGCCCAGCTCGGCGAGCTCCTGCGGCGGCTCTCCCGAGCGGTACGTGATCGCGACCTTGTCGCCGGCCTGGGCGAAGGCACGGGCGATGGCGAGGCCGATGCCCCGGTTACCTCCGGTGACGAGAACCGAGCGGCTCAACGGATCACCCTTTCGCTTAGCTGTCTGAGTAGCAAAAACCTATCGGTCCCGTGCGACATCCGGAGAATCGGGCTCCGACAGGGCCTCGCGACGCGCTCTGTCGAGTACCTACAGAAACCTGTGGTCAGCTGAGCCCTGATCGCGACATGATCGAGCAGACCGTCCCCGACCCCGGGAGGACCCCCGTGGCCCATTCCATCGACGCGGCCTTCACCACGCTGCCCCTGCGGGCGCTCGCCGACGCGGCGCTCGCGCGGGCGCGCGCGCTGGGCGCCGACCACGCCGACTTCCGCCTGGAGCGGATCCGCAGCGCCTCCTGGCGGCTGCGCGACGCCAAGCCCGCCGGCGGTTCCGACACCACCGATCTCGGCTACGCGGTCCGGGTGGTGCACGGCGGCAGCTGGGGCTTCGCGTCCGGTGTGGACCTGACCATGGACGGCGCGGCCAAGGTGGCCTCGCAGGCCGTGGCCATGGCGAAGCTGTCGGCCCAGGTCATCAAGGCCGCGGGCGCCGACGAGCGGGTGGAGCTCGCCGCGGAGCCGGTGCACGCGGACAAGACCTGGATCTCCGCCTACGACGTGAACCCCTTCGACGTGCCGGACGCCGAGAAGTCGGCCCTGCTCGCCGACTGGAGCTCGCGGCTGCTGGCCGCCGAGGGCGTCGCACACGTGGACGCCTCGCTGCTCGCCGTCCACGAGAACAAGTTCTACGCCGACACCGCGGGCACCACGACCACCCAGCAGCGGGTGCGCGTCCACCCGCAGCTGACCGCCGTCGCCGTCGACGCCACCACCGGCGAGTTCGACTCCATGCGCACCATCGCCCCGCCCGCCGGGCGCGGCTGGGAGTACCTGACCGGCACCGGCTGGGACTGGGACGGGGAGCTGGAGCGGATCCCGGGCCTGCTCGCCGAGAAGATGCGCGCCCCGAGCGTCGAGGCCGGCCGCTACGACCTGGTCGTGGACCCGTCCAACCTCTGGCTCACCATCCACGAGTCCATCGGCCACGCCACCGAGCTGGACCGGGCCCTGGGCTACGAGGCGGCGTACGCGGGCACCTCGTTCGCCACCTTCGACCAGCTGGGCACCCTCAAGTACGGCTCCTCGATCATGAACGTGACCGGCGACCGCACCGCCGAGCACGGCCTGGCGACCATCGGCTACGACGACGAGGGCGTCGAGGCCCAGAGCTGGGACCTGGTCAAGGACGGCACCCTGGCCGGCTACCAGACCGACCGGCGGATCGCGAAGCTGACCGGCCTCGGCCGCTCCAACGGCTGCGCCTACGCCGACTCCCCCGGGCACGTGCCGGTCCAGCGGATGGCGAACGTCTCGCTCCAGCCGGATCCGGGCGGGCTGTCCACCGAGGATCTGATCGGCGGGGTGGAGCGCGGGATCTACGTGGTCGGCGACCGCTCCTGGTCGATCGACATGCAGCGCTACAACTTCCAGTTCACCGGGCAGCGCTTCTTCCGGATCGAGAACGGCCGGCTGGCCGGGCAGCTGCGCGACGTCGCCTACCAGGCCACGACCACCGACTTCTGGGGCTCGATGGAGAAGGTCGGCGGCCCGCAGACCTACGTCCTGGGCGGCGCCTTCAACTGCGGGAAGGCCCAGCCGGGCCAGGTCGCGGCCGTCTCCCACGGCTGCCCGTCGGCCCTGTTCCGCGACGTGAACATCCTGAACACCACGCAGGAGGCGGGTCGATGAGCACGCACGATCACCACGGAACCCGCCGGGGGTCCGGGGGTCGCCCCCCGGGACGGCACAGTCTGAACACCACGCAGGAGGCCGGCCGATGAGCCGTACCAAGCCCCACGAGATCGTCGAGCGGGCCCTGGAGCTGTCCACCGCCGACGGCTGCGTCGTCATCGCCGACGAGGAGTCCAGCGCCAACCTGCGCTGGGCCGGGAACGCGCTGACCACCAACGGCGTCACCCGCGGCCGCAACCTCACGGTGATCGCCACCGTCGACGGCGCGCAGGGGACGGCCTCGGGGGTCGTCTCGCGCTCCGCCGTCACCGCCGCCGACCTGGAGCCGCTCGTCCGCGCCGCCGAGGCGGCCGCGCGGGCGGCCGGTCCCGCCGAGGACGCCCAGCCGCTGGTGACCGGCACCCCGGCCTCGCCGGACTTCACCGACGCCCCGGACGAGACCTCCTCGGCCGTGTTCGCGGACTTCGCCCCGGCCCTCGGCGAGGCCTTCGCCCGCGCCCGGGCGGGGGGCCGGGAGCTCTACGGCTTCGCCAACCACGAGCTGGTCTCCACGTACGTCGGCACCTCCACGGGCCTGCGGCTGCGCCACGACCAGCCGAACGGCACCCTGGAGCTCAACGCCAAGTCCCCGGACCGCCTCCGCTCCGCCTGGGCCGGGCGCGCCACCCGCGACTTCAAGGACGTCGACCCGACCGTCCTGGACGCCGAGCTCGCCGTCCGCCTCGGCTGGGCCGAGCGCAAGGTGGAGCTGCCCGCCGGGCGGTACGAGACGCTGCTGCCGCCGACGGCCGTGGCCGACCTCCTGATCTACCAGATGTGGTCGGCGGCGGCCCGGGACGCGGCGGAGGGCCGGACGGTCTTCTCCAAGCCCGGCGGCGGCACCCGGATCGGCGAGCGGCTCTCGCGGCTGCCGCTGACCCTGCGCAGCGACCCGAACGCGCCGGGCCTGGAGTCGGCGCCGTTCGTGATCGCGCACAGCTCGGGCGACGACGCCTCGGTGTTCGACAACGGCCTCCCGGTGCCGGCGACCGAGTGGATCAGCGGCGGCGAGCTGGCCCGGCTGACCACGACCCGGCACAGCGCCGCGCTGACCGGGCTGCCGCTGTCGCCGGCCTTCGGGAACCTGATCCTGGAGGGCGGCGGGGAGAAGTCGCTGGAGGAGATGGTGGCGGGCACCGAGCGGGGCCTGCTGCTGACCTGCCTCTGGTACATCCGCGAGGTCGACCCGGCCACCCTGCTGCTCACGGGCCTGACCCGGGACGGGGTCTATCTGGTGGAGAACGGGCAGGTCACGGGCGAGGTGAACAACTTCCGGTTCAACGAGTCCCCGGTGGACCTGCTCTCGAGGGCCTCGGAGGCCGGACGCACCGAGAAGACGCTGCCGCGCGAGTGGGGCGACTGGTTCACACGGGCCGCGATGCCCGCTGTCCGCATCCCGGACTTCAACATGAGTTCGGTCAGCAAGGGCGTCTGACGCACCTAGACTGAGCACGGCATTTCCACAATTCGTAAGGAGTCGAGAGACCGTGACGGACATCGTCGACGAACTGAAGTGGCGCGGGCTGTTCGCCCAGTCCACCGATGAAGAAGCGCTGCGCAAGGCCTTCGCGGACGGTCCCGTCACGTTCTATTGCGGCTTCGACCCGACGGCGGCCTCGCTGCACGTGGGACACCTGGTGCAGGTGCTCACCGTGCGCCGGCTCCAGCAGGCGGGCAACCGCCCGCTGGCGCTGGTCGGCGGGGCGACCGGGCAGATCGGCGACCCGCGGCCGACGGCCGAGCGGACGCTGAACGACCCGGAGACCGTCGCGAACTGGGTGACGCGCCTGCGCACGCAGATCGAGCCGTTCCTGTCCTTCGAGGGCGAGAACGCCGCGGTCATGGTGAACAACCTGGACTGGACCGCGGGCATGTCCGCGATCGAGTTCCTGCGGGACATCGGCAAGCACTTCCGCGTCAACAAGATGCTGACGAAGGACTCGGTCGCCAAGCGGCTGGAGTCCGACCAGGGCATCAGCTACACCGAGTTCAGCTACCAGCTGCTCCAGGGCATGGACTTCCTGGAGCTGTACCGCCGCTACGGCTGCGTCCTGCAGCAGGGCGGCTCGGACCAGTGGGGCAACCTGACGGCCGGGCTGGACCTGATCCACCGCATGGAGCCGCAGGCCGAGGTGCACGCGCTGGCGACCCCGCTGATGGTCAAGGCGGACGGCACCAAGTTCGGCAAGTCCGAGAGCGGGGCCGTCTGGCTCGACCCGGAGATGACCACCCCGTACGCGTTCTACCAGTTCTGGCTGAACGTGGACGACCGGGACATCTCCACCTACATGCGGATCCTGTCCTTCCGGTCCCGTGAGGAGCTGGAGGAGCTGGAGGCGCAGACCGCCGAGCGTCCGCAGGCGCGCGCCGCGCAGCGGGCCCTCGCGGAGGAGCTGACCACGCTGGTGCACGGCGCGGACCAGTGCGCGGCCGTGATCGCGGCGTCGAAGGCGCTGTTCGGCCAGGGCGAGCTGGCGGACCTGGACGCGGCCACGCTGGCCGCGGCCCTGTCCGAGCTGCCGCACGCGAAGGTGGCGGAGCTCGGCCTCGTGGTCGACCTGCTCGCGGAGACCGGCCTGGTCGCCAGCAAGTCCGCCGCGCGCCGGACCGTGAAGGAGGGCGGCGCCTACGTGAACAACGCGAAGGTGACGGCCGAGGACGCGGTCCCCGCGAAGGAGGACCTGCTGCACGGGCGCTGGCTGGTGCTGCGCCGCGGCAAGAAGAACCTGGCGGCGGTCGAGGTGACCGGCGCCTGACGGGCACCACGGCGAGGGGCCGGCGCGGACCACGGGTCCGTGCCGGCCCCTTCGTCATGGCCGGGCCGCGCCGGCGGGGCTACGCCGTGCGGCTCTTGCCGCCCTTGAGGGCCAGGTAGAGCATGTCCCCGAGGCCGACGACGACCACGGCTCCGGCGAGCTGGAGCAGGTGCCGGATCCAGTCGATGCCCCGGGTGTCGTGGACTCCGATCCACGTCGCGACGGCGTTGCCGAGGATGCCGCCGATGATGCCGAAGATGGTCGTCAGCCAGAGCGGCTGGTGCTGCTTGCCGGGCAGGATGGCCCGGGCTATGAGGCCCAGCACGAAACCGACGATGATCGCCCACAACCAAGACATGTCGAGCCTCCTCGCGGCGCGGTGTGCGCATGTGGGGCCAGTCTGGGCCCGCGGGGCGCACCGCGCATTCCGAGCGGCTCCGTCCGGGCGGGACCCCCTCCTCCCCGGCGCCGAGGGGGCGGCGTACCGTGGGGGGCATGCAGCGGACGAAGCGGAACGGGGCCGAGGTCTTCCGGATCACCGGTGCCCGCATGGGACTCGCCGAGGACGTACGGGGGCGCCAGCGCCGGTACGTGATCTCGATGGGAATCAGGACCCTTTCGGTGATCGCCACGGTGATCCTGTGGAACGTGGAGCGCCATGTGGCCATGGTGACGCTCGCCGCCGGCCTCCTGCTCCCCTACATCGCGGTGGTCATCGCGAACGCCGGGCGCGAGTCCGCGCCCTCGCTGCCGTCGCACTTCGTACCCGCCCCTGTGCGCCCCGCACTGGAGGCGGAGAACCTCAGGAAAAGCTCAGATCAATCATGAAGTTCCGGTGCACCCCACCCGGTCCTGCGTGACATACTGCCTACGCGCTCCGCATCCCCCGTCGGAGCGACGGACCGACGCCGGGCAGCTCCCCCCGTGGCTGCCCGGCGTCGCCCTTCCGTTTGTAGGGTGGGGCCCGTGACCTCTTCCGAAACCCCCACCTGTTCCGCCAAGGGCTGCCGCGACGCGGCCGTATGGGTCCTGGCGTGGAACAACCCGAAACTGCACACGCCGGAGCGGCGCAAGACCTGGCTGGCCTGCGAGGAGCACCGCGAGCACCTGTCGCAGTTCCTGGGCGTGCGCGGTTTCCTCAAGGACGTCGTGAAGCTGGACGAGTGGGTGCAGCCGGAGGGCTCCGAGCGCTGAGGCCTCCCCCCGGAACGCCGAAGGCCCCTCCCCGTTGCGGGGAGGGGCCTTCTTCGCGCGTGGTCGCCGGGTCGGGCGCTAGCCGCCGATCGCCGACATCGGGCGGTCGGGCTGGAGGAAGGACGGGTCGTCGAGGCCGGAGCCGGCCTTCTTGCCCCACATCGCCACCTTCCACAGGCGGGCGATCTCCTCGTCCGGGGCGCCCGAGCGCAGCGCCGCGCGCAGGTCGGACTCCTCGGTGGCGAACAGGCAGGTGCGGACCTGGCCGTCGGCCGTGAGCCGGGTGCGGTCGCAGGCCCCGCAGAAGGGGCGGGTGACGGAGGCGATGACCCCGACGGTGGCCGGGCCGCCGTCGACCACCCAGCGCTCGGCGGGGGCGGAGCCGCGCTCGTCGGCGCCCTCCTCGGTGAGGGTGAAGCGGGTGCGCAGGGACTGGAGGATGTCCCCGGCGGTGATCATGCCGTCGCGCTTCCAGCCGTGCTGGGCGTCGAGCGGCATCTGCTCGATGAAGCGGAGCTCGTACTCGTTCTCCACGGCCCAGGCGAGCAGGTCGGGGGCCTCGTCGTCGTTGAGCCCGGGCATCAGGACGGCGTTGACCTTGACCGGGGTGAGGCCGGCCTCGCGGGCGGCGGCCATGCCGTCGATCACGTCGTGGTGGCGGTCGCGGCGGGTGAGGGTCTTGAAGACCTCGGGGCGCAGGGTGTCGAGCGAAACGTTCACTCGGTCCAGGCCGGCGGCCTTGAGGGCCTGGGCGGTGCGCTTGAGGCCGATGCCGTTGGTGGTCAGCGACATCTTGGGGCGCGGCTCCAGGGCGGCGCACCGCTCGACGATGCCGACGAGGCCGGGCCGCAGCAGCGGCTCGCCGCCGGTGAAGCGGACCTCGGTGACGCCCAGCTGCGTGACGGCGATGCGGATCAGCCGGACGATCTCGTCGTCGCTCAGCAGATCGGACTTCCCCAGCCACTGCAGGCCCTCTTCGGGCATGCAGTAGGTACAGCGCAGATTGCACCGGTCGGTGAGCGAGACGCGCAGGTCAGTGGCCACGCGGCCGTACGTGTCGAGAAGCACTGTGGGCCCCCTCCCCTGTCCGGATCTAGAGGTTCTATGGATCGAGCGTACGCGACCCGTGTGTCCCGGAGGGATGCCCGAATGAACGATACGTAACGCGGCCGCGTCGTATGGAAGTACGACGCGGCCACGCACGGTGTTCACGCGGTCTCGGGGAGCCCTCGTCAGTGGGCCCCGGTGCCGGTGAGGGAGCGTACCTCCAGCTCGGCGAACTTCTGGGGGTCGGCCTTCTCCTTGGAGAGGACCGTTCCCAGCCAGCCGAGGAGGAAGCCGAGCGGGATCGAGATGATGCCCGGGTTCTCCAGGGGGAACCAGTAGAAGTCGGCGTCCTTGAACATGGAGGTGGGCTTCCCGGAGACGACCGGGGAGAAGAGCACCAGGCCGACCGCCGCGATCAGGCCGCCGTAGATGGACCACAGCGCGCCCTGGGTGGTGAAGCGCTTCCAGAACAGGCTGTAGAGGATCGTCGGCAGGTTGGCCGAGGCGGCGACCGCGAAGGCGAGGGCGACCAGGCCGGCGACGTTCATGTCGCGGGCCAGGGCCCCGAGGAAGATCGCGACGGCGCCGATGACCACGGTGGACCAGCGGGCGGCACGCATCTCCTCCTTCTCGGTGGCCCGTCCCTTGCGGATGACGTTGACGTAGACGTCGTGGGCGAAGGACGAGGAGGAGGCCAGGGTGAGGCCCGCGACCACGGCGAGGATGGTGGCGAAGGCCACCGCGGAGATCACCGCGAGGAGGATGGCGCCGCCGGTGGAGTCGGGGCCGCCGCCGACGGCCTGGGCGAGCAGCGGGGCGGCGGTGTTGCCGGCCTTGTTGGACTTGATGATGTCGTCGCGGTTGAGCAGGGCGGCGGCGCCGAAGCCGAGGGCGATCGTCATCAGGTAGAAGGCGCCGATGATGCCGATGGCCCAGTTCACGGACTTACGGGCGGCCTTGGCGGTGGGCACCGTGTAGAAGCGGATGAGGATGTGCGGCAGGCCCGCGGTGCCGAGGACGAGGGCGAGGCCGAGGGAGAGGAAGTCCAGCTTGGTGAGCGAGTCCTTGCCGTACTTGAGTCCCGGCTCCAGGAACTTCGCCCCCTGGCCGCTGTGCTCGGCGGCCTGCCCGAGGAGGGCGGAGACGTTGAAGTTGAACTTCAGCAGCACCAGGAAGGTGATCAGCAGGGTGCCCGCGATCAGCAGCACCGCCTTGACCATCTGGACCCAGGTGGTGCCCTTCATCCCGCCGATGGTCACGTAGACGATCATGAGGACGCCGACCAGGGCGACCACGGCGATCTTGCCGCCGTCGGCGGTGATGCCCAGGAGCAGCGAGACGAGCACGCCGGCGCCGGCCATCTGCGCGAGCAGGTAGAAGATCGAGACCACGATGGTGGAGGTGCCGGCGGCGGTGCGGACGGGCCGCTGGCGCATCCGGTACGCGAGCACGTCGCCCATGGTGTAGCGGCCGGAGTTGCGCAGCGGCTCGGCGACGAGCAGCAGGGCCACCAGCCAGGCCACGAGGAAGCCGATGGAGTAGAGGAAGCCGTCGTAGCCGAAGAGGGCGATGGCTCCGGCGATGCCGAGGAAGGACGCGGCGGACATGTAGTCGCCGGAGATGGCGAGGCCGTTCTGGAAGCCGGTGAACTGGCGGCCGCCGGCGTAGAAGTCGGCGGCGTCCTTGGTCTGGCGGCCGGCCCAGACGGTGATGACGAGGGTCGCGACGACGAACAGCCCGAACAGGGTGATGATCAGCGGGCGGTGCTCGGTGGCCCCGGCGGCGGACGTCAGGTACGGGACGGCGCTCATGCTCCGCCCTCCAGACCGTTCTTGATGGCCCGTGCCTTGGGGTCGAGCTTGGCGTTGGCGTGCCGCGAGTACAGCCAGGCGATCAGGAAGGTCGTCGCGAACTGGGCGAGCCCGAGCACGAGGGCGACGTTGATGTTGCCGAAGAGCTTGGTCCCCATGAAGCCGCCCGCGTAGTTGGACAGCAGGACGTAGAGCAGGTACCAGGCGATGAAGGCCACGGTGAGCGGGAAGGCGAAGGAACGGTAGGAGTGGCGCAGTTCGGCGAACTCGGGGCTCTGCTGGACGCGCGCGAACTCTTCGGGCGACACCGGGGCCGGGGCGGGTCCCGCGCCGCCCGGAGGCGGCGCTGCTTGCGTGGTCACGGGGGGTTCTCCTTGTGGCGCGGGTGCGATGGGGACGGACAAAACAACCTCCGTGTGGGGGGCGGTGGTGCCGAGCCCCCCGGACAACGGCACGGCCGGCGGATCGGGACGGTTCAACACCCGTGGATTCCGTGGCGGCTCCGCCTTCCGAACGGCCGAGAACCGCCGATTTCTCGAACTGATGGCGCAAAGGGGAACGGCGACGCTAGGTTCGCCTGTCATGAACGCGTCCGACGCGACCGCGTACGGACTGCTCCTTCACGGATGATGTGGAGAACCCATGGCTCATCTGGGATCCGGCCGCCGGCGTGCCCTCGCCGTTCCGGTCGGTCTGGCGCTCACCGCCTCACTCGCCCTCCTGCCCTCGGTGGCCGCCTCGGCCGCGCCGCTGGGCGACACGGCGGGGCCGGCGCCGGCCGCGCGGGCCGCCGCCACCGGGCCCGCGCTCTCGTACGTGGCGAACCTGACCGCGTACGGCACGGCCCGGCAGGCCGCGAAGGCCGTCGAGCAGGCCGGCGGAACGGTGGTGGCGTCCTACGAACAGATCGGCGTCGTCGTCGCACATTCCCAGAACCCGGACTTCGCCAAGCGGCTGCGGGCCCAGCGGAACCTGTTCGTGTCCGTGGGAGCCACCCGTACGGCCCCCCTCAAGACCGTGCAGACCACCGAGGAGGGCACCACCCAGCGGCTGAGCGACGCGGACGCCGCGCGGGCCGCGGCCGCGGCCGAGCCGGGGCAGGAGCCCCTTGAGGCCAACCAGTGGGACCTGCGGGCGATCAAGGCCGACCAGGCCCAGAAGGTGAACGCGGGCAGCCGGGACGTCACCGTCGGCGTCATCGACACCGGCGTGGACGACACCCACCCCGACCTCGCCCCGAACTTCTCCAGGGAGCAGTCGGCCAACTGCGTCGGCGGCGCCGCGGACACCGCCGACGGCGCCTGGCGCCCCTACCCCGACGGCAGCGACCACGGCACGCACGTGGCGGGCACCATCGCCGCCGCGCGCAACGGGATCGGCGTCAGCGGGGTCGCGCCCGGGGTCAAGGTCGCCGCGATCAAGGTGAGCGAGCCGGGGACCAGCCTCTTCTACACCGAGGCGGTCGTCTGCGGGTTCATGTTCGCCGCGGAGAAGGGGATCGAGGTGACCAACAACAGCTACTACGTCGACCCCTGGTACTTCAACTGCAAGACGGACGACGACCAGAAGGCGCTGGTGGAGGCCCTCACCCGGGCCGGGAAGTACGCCGAGCGCAAGGGCGTGCTGAACGTGGCCGCGGCCGGCAACGAGAACTGGGACCTGTCCGCCGACTCGATCACCGACGACACCAGCCCGGACGACGCCACCCCCGCGCCGCGCACCATCGACCCGAAGGTCTGCCTGGACCTGCCCGCGCAGCTGCCGGGCGTGGTCACGGTCAGCGCCACCGGCGACAAGGGCTTCCGGTCGTACTACTCCAGCTACGGCCTCGGCGTCGTCGACGTGGCCGCCCCCGGCGGCGACAAGTGGCAGGTCCCGGCCACCCCGGACACCAACGGCCGTATCCTGTCCACCCTTCCGGGCGGCGGATACGGTTACAAGCAGGGCACCTCCATGGCCACCCCGCACGTCGCGGGCGTCGCCGCCCTCCTCAAGAGCGCGCACCCGTGGGCCACGCCGGCGCAGCTCCAGGCCATGCTCAAGGCCCAGGCGACGAAGACCGCCTGCCCGGACAAGATCTACGACGGCACGGGCAACCTGATCGACGCCACCACCTGCCGGGCCAAGTGGGGCCAGACCGGCTTCTACGGCGCGGGCGTGGTCGACGCCCTCAAGGCCGTGAAGCGGTAACGGGGCCCCTGCGGCGAGGGGCCGGGCGGGGATCACCCGCCCGGCCCCTCACCCCGCGCCCGCCGGTCAGGGCTTGATCAGGACCTTGAGGGCGCTGCGGTCGTCCATCGCGCGGTAGCCGTCCGGGACCTCGTCCAGGGTCACGGCGCGGTCGAAGACGGGCGCCGGGTCGATCGCGCCGCTCAGCACGTCCTCCAGCAGCTCCGGGATGTACGCGCGGACCGGGGCCACACCGCCGCGCAGGCTGATGTTGCGGTCGAACATCACGCCGAGGTCGAGGCCGGTGCCGCTGCCGTGCGGGACGCCGACGTAGCCGATGGCGCCGCCGTCTCGGGTGATGTTCACGGCCGTGCGCATCGACTGCTCGGTGCCCACGGCCTCGATGACGGCGTGCGCGCCCTGGCCGCCGGTCAGCTCGCGGACGGCCGCCTCGGCCGCCTCGCCGCGCTCGGCGACCACGTCGGTGGCCCCGAACAGCTTCGCGATGTCGGTGCGGGCGCTGTGCCGGCCGAGGGCGATGATCCGCTCGGCGCCGAGCCGCTTGGCCGCGAGGACCCCGCAGAGGCCGACCGCGCCGTCGCCGACGACGGCGACGGTGGAGCCCGCGCGGACGCCGGCGCCCAGGGCGGCGTGGTGGCCGGTGCCCATGACGTCGGAGAGCGCGAGCAGGCCCGTCAGCAGGTGGTCGTCGGAGGCGGCCGCGGCGGGCAGCTTCACCAGGGTGCCGCCGGCGTGCGGGACCCGCACGGCCTCGCCCTGGCCGCCGTCGAAGCCGACCGAACCCCAGAAGCCGCCGTGCACACAGGAGGTGTACAGGCCCTCGGAGCAGTAGTCGCAGGTGCCGTCGGACCACATGAAGGGGGCCACGACCAGGTCGCCGGCCTTCAGGCCGGAGACGGCGGAGCCGGTCTCCTCGACGATGCCGAGGAACTCGTGCCCGATGCGCTGGCCGGGCTGGCGCTGGGCCTCGCCGCGGTAGGCCCACAGGTCGCTGCCGCAGATGCAGGCACGCAGGACGCGGACGACGGCGTCCTCGGGGCGCTGGATCGCAGCGTCGGGCACCTCCTCCACGCGGATGTCGTGCGGGGCGTGGATGACGGTGGCGCGCATGGTGGTGCAGCCCTCCGGTTGAAGATCGTTCAGTCTTGTATGACTTCCCTACGGTACGCCTGCTCCCGGCGGAGTGCGCCCAGGGCCAGCAGGTACTGGGCCGCCAGGTAGGTGGCCATGATCCAGAAGTCGGGGCGCGGGAGCTGCGGCCACTCGGCGACCCCCGTCGCGATGAGGGTGTCGGAGAGCAGGAACAGCGCCCCGCCCGCCCCCGCGACCGCGCCGAGGGCGCTGGAGCGGTAGGCCATGGAGGCGAGCAGCAGGCTGTAGCCGGCCACGGGGATCCGCAGGTCCGCCGGCAGGTCGGGCCACAGCAGCGCGACGGTTCCGGCGAGCGCCACGGCGTACGCGCCCCCGAGCGCGGGGCTGGTCCGGCCCCGCCCGAACAGGGCCAGGTAGCAGACGTGCCCGACGGCGAAGGAGCCCATGCCGACGAGGAAGGCGGGCTTGGCGTCGAAGAGCAGGGCGAGGTCCCCGCCCCAGCCGAACAGCAGGGCGGCGACCAGCAGCCGGGGGGCCCGGAGGGTGAGGACGTGTCCGACGAGCAGCGGCATCAGCAGCGGCTTGGCGATCAGGTGGCCGGGGTGCCAGCCGGCGAGCAGCGAGACGAGGTCGACGGCGGAGGCCAGGGCGAAGGCGCCGAGCAGGATCCGGCCGGCGGCGACCCGCGGTACGGGCCGGGTACGGGTCTGGACGGCGCTCACGCGGCGGGCTCCGGCGCCTTCTCGGACTGCGCGGCCGGGGCCTGGGCCTCGGCGGGCTGGGCGGCCGCGGCCTGGGCGGGCTGCCAGCCCGGCCCCCGGAACACCCGCCCGGCGCGCTCGCGCCAGCTGCCGGCGGCACGGACGTCGCGGGCGATGGCGGCGTACTCGTGGGTGGCCACGCGCAGGGGGTTGAAGGTGTTGATGTTCTTGGTGAGCCCGTAGACGGGCTTGTCGGTCTCCCCCACCCAGGACCCGAACATCCGGTCCCAGACGATCAGGATGCCGCCGAAGTTGCGGTCCAGGTAGCCGCCCTGGGAGGCGTGGTGGACGCGGTGGTGGGAGGGGGTGTTGAAGACGTACTCGTAGGGGCGCGGCAGCTTCCCGATGCGCTCGGTGTGCACCCAGAACTGGTAGAGCAGGTTGATGCCGTAGCAGAACGGGACCGCCGCGGGATGTACCCCGAGGGCGACCATCGGCAGGTAGAACCACCAGGTGGTCGCGCTGGTCCAGGGCTGGCGCAGGGCGGTGGTGAGGTTGAAGTTCCGGCTGCTGTGGTGGACCACGTGGCAGGCCCACAGGATCCGGATGACGTGGTGGAGCCGGTGCTGCCAGTAGTAGAGGAAGTCCTGGACGAGCAGCATCAGCAGGGCGGTCCACCACAGGAACGGCACCCGCAGCGGGGTCAGTTCGTAGACGGCGGTGAAGACCGCCACGACCGGGATCTTCCAGAGCAGGTCGAAGCCGATGCTGCCGAGCCCCATGGTGACGCTGGTGACCGCGTCCTTGGCGTCGTAGCCGGCGGCGTCCTCGTCGGGATGGAGCCGGTAGCTGACCACCTCGATGACGGTGAGCAGCACGAAGGCGGGTATGGACCACAGCACGACATCGGGCAGATTTGGCATGGGCGCACCTTAGGGCGGGTTCCGGGGTGCCGCTAGGGGTTGTTACCGATCAGTATCCGACGGGGTTACCTCGGGTACAAGGGGGAGGGTGCATGGCAGGGGTGGAAACCGCCGCACTCCGGGCGGCGAGCACGGCGGCGGGCTGGCTGTACCGGTCACGGCTCGGGCAGGTACCCGGCGCGGGCCTCGTCGACCGGCCGGTCCGGCCGGCCGCGCGCTGGCGCCGGCCGGAGGAGCTCGGCGCCCCGGAGGCGCGGAGGCTGGCCGGGGAACTGGCGGACCGGCTGGGCGCGGCCGCCGCCCGGCTGCCGGAACACGAACGGCTCGCGGCGCTCGACGCGGTCGCCGACGCCTTCGCGGCCGGGACGGGCCGCCTGGACCCGGAGGCCCTCTTCGCGGCGGACCTGGACCCGGCGGAGCTGGCGGCCCGGCTGCCGGTGCCGCCGGGGGCGGGGCTGAGCCCGGCGGCCGGGGCCCTGGCCCGGGACCTGATCCGGCTGGCCTGCGCGCACGCGGTGGAGTACCTGACGACGCTGCCCTCGTTCGGGGCGCGGGCGGAGGTGGAACTCGTCCGGCGCACCGGGGCGTTACAGCGGTCGGTGGACCGGCTGGCGGACCGCGCCGACGGGGCGGCACACGCCTTCGAGGAGCGGTACGCGCGCTACGTGGCCGACACCCACGGCCGGCTCCAGCTCTTCGGCCTGACCACCGGCCGGGCGCGGGAGGAGTGGCCGCTGGACCTGGCGTACATCGGCCTGGCCGTGAGCGGGGAGCAGCCGCCGCTGCTGCCGGGCGAGCCCGGACCGCACCGTACGACGCTCCGGGCCGACCAGGCGCTCGGCGCGGCGGAACGGGTGCTGCTGCGCGGCCCGGCGGGCTCGGGCAAGAGCACCCTGCTCCAGTGGCTGGCGCTGAACGCGGCCCGGCGGGCGGAGGGCCCGTGGGCCCTGTCCGTGCCGTTCGTCCTTCGTCTGCGGTCCTTCACGACGTCCGACCACCTGCCCCTGCCGGAGGAGTTCCTCAAGGCGGGCGGCGTACCGCTGTCGGCTCCGCCGGGGTGGGCGGAGGAGCTGATGCTGAGCGGCCGGGCGCTGGTCCTGGTCGACGGGGTGGACGAGGTCCCGCAGCGGCTGCGCAGCCGCACGGAGGCCTGGCTGCGCTCCCTGATCTCGGCCTTCCCGCGGGCCCGCTACGTGGTCACCACCCGCCCTTCGGCGGTGCCGGAGGACTGGCTGGCGGGGCAGGGCTTCGTCCCGCACGCGCTGCTGCCGATGGAGCGGGAGGAGGTGGGGGCGTTCATCGGGCACTGGCACCGGGCCGCGCGGGCGGAGTGTCCGGGCGAGGAACTGGACGCGTACGAGTCCTCGCTGCGCGAGGCGGTGACGGCGCGGCGTGACCTGGGCCGCCTGGCGACCAACCCCCTGATGTGCGCGCTGCTCTGCGCCCTGAACCGGGACCGGCGGATGCAGCTGCCCCGGGCGCGGAAGGAGCTGTACGACGCGGCGCTGGACATGCTGCTGGTCCGGCGGGACACGGAGCGGGAGATCGCGGGGGTGGAGGGGGTCTACCTCTCCCGGGACGAACAGATCCTGCTGCTCCAGCGGTTCGCGTACTGGCTGATCCGCAACGGCCAGGTGGAGGCGGGGCGGGAGGAGGCCGTCGAGCTGGTCGGGGAGTGGCTGGAGGCCATGCCGCAGGTCCGGGGCGATGCGGGGCAGGTCTTCACCCACCTCCTGATCCGCAGCGGGCTGCTGCGCGAGCCGGTGAAGGGCTCGGTGGACTTCGTCCACCGCACCTTCCAGGACTACCTGGGCGCGAAGGCGGCGGTGGAGTCGAGGGACTTCGGCGTCCTGGTCCGCAACGCCCAGGACGACACGTGGGACGACGTCATCCGCATGGCGGTGGGGCACGCCCGCCCGGACGAACGCACCCGCCTGCTGCGGGGCCTCCTGAAGCGCGCGGACAAGGTCAAGGGGGCCCGCAACCGCCTGACCCTCCTGGCCGCCGCCTGCCTGGAACACGCCCCGGAACTGGACCCGTCCCTGCGGAGCGAGATCCAGTCCCGCACGGCGGAGCTACTGCCGCCGCGCACGCCGGAGCAGGCGGAGGAGCTGGCGAAGGCGGGGGAGCTGGTGCTGGAGCTGCTGCCGGGGCCGAAGGGACTGGGCGAGGAGGAGTCTGCCGCCACGATCCGGACAGCATCCCTGGTGGGCGGGGAACGGGCCCTCTCCGTGATCCGCCGGTTCCGCGAGGACGTACGCGACCTGGCTGCGACGGAGCTGGACGACTCCTGGGGCCGCTTTCCAGCCGCTGAGTACGCCGGGGCGGTACTCACCGAAGCTTCGCTGGGAGGCGGCGTGCTGACGCTGCGAACGCAGACGCAGCTGAACTGTCTGGCGTCACTCCCCCAGTTCGACCGCTTGCGGCTGTACGACATCCCGCGGATACCGCCCGAGGTCGCGACGCGCAGCGGCCTGCGCATGCTGTACGTGCTCAACTCACCCGAGTTGACGGACCTCGGACCGCTGGCCGGGCAGTCGGGTCTGGAGCATCTCGGCCTTTCCCATTGCACGGCGCTGTCAGACCTTGGACCACTGGCGGAACTGCCGCTGAAGAACCTCTTCACGATCGGCACCCACCATGTCGATTTGGGGGTTCTCGGGCGGCTTCCCGACCTGGTCTCACTCGGTCTGGCCACCACCGGTGGCCACCGGTCGGTGGGTGACCTGCCGGGACTGCGACAACTCACCAGCCTGTGGCTCTACGAGGGCACGGAGCAACTGTCCCTGGACGGGTTGGAGCGCTGGCCCGACCTGTCGTACCTGAGCCTCTCGGGGAACCGACAAGCCGAGGAACTCTCCGCGGTGGTCCGGGCGCCCGACCTCACCTCGTTCCAGCTCCTCCACCACCACTCGTTCGACGCCGGTGATCTGCTGCGGTTCCCCAGCCTGAACACCGTCCACTTCGCCGACTGCCGGTTCGCCGCCGGACTGGGGGCCCTCAAGGAACTCACCGCGCTGACCCGGCTCTCGTTCAGCGCGTGCGGCACCGTCGACCTCGCACCCCTCGCCCGGATGCCGGATCTGACCGTCCGCATCCACCAGGACATGGAGGTGCGCGGCGCCGAACTGTTCCCGCCCGGGCGGATCAAGTGGCTGAACTCCTACTGATCCGCCCCGGCGGGAGCCGCCCGTCACCAGACCCGGACCGACCCCCCTCGGGCGAACGCCGGGCTGGTGGCGTCCGGGGGGACCGACTTCAACGGCTCGGCCACCTCCGAGACCAGCGGGCCGCACTTCGCCGCCGCCGCGTCCAGCAGGGTCAGGTCGAAGCCGTAGACCCGCGCCGCGTTGCCGCCCACCATCGCCGCGACCTCCTCCCTCGGGAGCCCCGCGTAAGCGATGCGCAGGCCTTCGCGGGAGTACGGGGTGGTGCCCTCGTCGTGGGGGTAGTCGCTGCCCCACATGATCTTGTCGAGGCCGATCCGTTCCCGCAGCGGGACCTCGTGGGGGCGCATGAAGCTGGCGCCCACGAAGCAGTTGTCCCGCCACACCTCGCTCGGGCCCTTGCCCATCGAGTCCGCGAGGCCCGCCCCGAACTTGGACTCCGCCGTGGACGAGGCCGCGACCAGGCGGCCGTGGTAGTAGTCCAGCATCTGCAGGACGCCGGGGATCCAGCCCGAGCCCTGTTCCGTCAGGACCAGTTTCAGGCCCGGGTGGCGGCGGAAGGCGCCGCCGAAGATCAGGTGCCACAGGGCCCGGTGCGAGAACCAGGTGGTTTCCACCATGAAGACCGCTCGGGCCGCCGGCTCGTCCCCCAGCGGCGGCGACGCCGAGCCGCCGTGGTGGTTGACCGGGACGTCCAGTTCGTCGCAGACCGCCCAGATGGGGTCGTACGCGTCCGAGTACAGCTCCGGCACCGTCGACCCGGGCGGGACGCCGGGCAGCAGGACGCCGCCCGTCAGCCCCGCCTCCTTCGTGCGGCGGATCTCCTTCACCGCCGCGTCCACGTCGTTCAGCAGGATCTGCGCCACCCCCGCCCGCCGGCCCGGCGCGTCCGCGCAGAAGTCGGCCAGCCAGCGGTTGTGCGCCTGGAGGCCCGCCCAGCGCAGTTCGTACTCGGCCGCCGACGGGGGCTGGGCCATCAGGGAGGCCTTGGGGAAGAACGGCGGGACGGTGTTCGGGAAGACCACCTCCGCGACGATGCCGTCCGCCTCCAGCTCCGCCAGCCGGCGCGCCGAGTTCCAGTTGCGGTCGGCGGTGTCGGCGAGGAGGTCCTCGTACGGGTTGACGTACGCGGCGGCCCAGGCGTCGAACGCGTCGTGGTGCCGCTTGGCCAGGTACGGCCGGTAGTCCAGCAGGTCGGCGCCCGCGTGGCAGTCCGCCGAGACGACCGTGTAGCGGTCCTCGGTCCCCGTCATGACGAGACCCCCAGCACCGGGAAGTCCTCGCCGGTCAGCCAGTGCCGGCCGGTCTCGCGGGAGCGGGCCCAGGAGGCCTCCACCGCGGCCTGGTCCGGGCTCTGGCCCAGCTCGGCCGGGGTGGGGCCGATCCGGCGGGCGAGCGGGGCGAGCTTCGCCGTGTCGAAGCCGAAGACCTCGGCCGCCGCCAGGCCCAGCATGCGCCGGGTCTCGGCGACGGGGATGTCGTGGAAGGTCCGCGCCAGCCAGTTGCGGGTGTCGGGCCAGGTGCCCTCGGGGTGCGGGAAGTCCGAGCCCCACAGGATGTTGTCCACGCCGATCTCGTAGCGCTGGGCGAGTTCGCGCCGTTTGGTGTTGGTGGCGCAGACGAACACCTGCCGGTCGAGGTACTCGCTCGGCGGCCGCTTGAGCTCCGCGAAGGGCGAGAGCTTCTTGCCGCCGTGCGCGCCGAGGTAGAGGCGGTCCATGAACCACAGCTGGTTCGGCAGCCACCAGCAGCCCGACTCCGCGACCCCGAACTTCAGGCCGGGGTGGCGTTCGAAGGCACCGGACCACAGCAGGAACCACAGCGGCCGGGCCGGCCACCAGGTGACCTCGGAGACGTAGATGCCCAGGTGGTCGCCGTACTCGTGGCGCGGGGCGGCGCCGGAGTGGGTGAGGACGGGCATGCCGGTCTCGGCGGCGGCCGCCCAGACGGGGTCGTAGCGGCGGTCGTGGTAGGGGGCCTTGTCCACCCACATGGAGGGGATCATCAGGGCGCCGAGGCCGGACTCCTTGGCCCGGTGGATCTCGGCGACCACCTTGTCCGGATCGGCGGTGACGGGCAGCAGGGCGACGCCGCAGTGCCGCTCGGGGTTGCGGGAGACGAACTCGGCGAGCCAGCGGTTGTGGGCCTGCGCCCCCGCCATGCCTAGTTCGGGGTCCTGGTCGCCGGAGAGGCCGAGGCCCACGCCGAAGGGGGCGGCGGTCTGGCTGTCCACGGCGTCGGCGTCGGGGAAGACGACCTCGGCCGCGACCCCGTCGCCGTCGAGCTCCTTCAGCCGCTGGGCGCTGTCCCAGCCGCCCTTGAGGCCCTCCTCGTGGTCGTGGAACCACTTCTCGGCGAAGGCCTCGTTGCGGATGCCCAGGCGGGTGGCCTCCTCACGGCGGGCGTCGCGCTGGCCGAGGAACTCGTCGAAGGCGCGGTGGAAGCGGGAGTCGAGGTAGGGGCGGTACTGCTCGGTGGGCAGCCCGGCGTGGCAGTCGGAGGAGATGATCAGGTACGGGTCTTCGTACGCGTTCACGCTGTTTCTCCTCAGTCGAGGATGAAGTTTTCCAGGTAGGCGGGGTTGGCGCGGTCGAGCATGGACTGCGAGCGGGCGCGGATCTGCCGGTCGCTGTGCTCGCTGGCCGGGAGCATCCAGAAGCGGTCGGCGCGGATGCCGTCGACGACGTGCCCGGCGACCTCCTCGACCGGGGTGAAGCGCACCTCGTGCCCGGCGGCGCGCATGGCGGACTCGTACTGGTCGAGGGTCCGGTACGGGGACCTGCGCGGCCGTTCCTTCGCGTAGCGCTCGGGGCGGTTGCGGTGCGACTCCCACAGCCCGGTGCGCAGCATGTGCGGTCCGGGGAAGAGGACGGAGGCGCCGACGGGGGCGCCCTCGGCCTTGAGGTGGGCGTAGAGGGACTCGGTCATGGTGACCACGGCCGCCTTGGTGACGGCGTACACGGAGGCGGTGGGCAGCGGGGCGATGCCCCCGTCGCCGGAGGAGGTGTTGACCACGTGTCCGGGGGCGCCGGCGGCGATCATGCGGGGGACGAAGGCCTGGATGCCGTGGAAGACGCCCCAGACGTTGACGGAGAAGGCCCACTTCCAGTCGTTGGGCTCGTGCTCCCACATGCGGCCCTCGGCGCCCGAGCCGACGCCCGCGTTGTTGCACAGCACGTGGACCGCGCCGAAGGTGTCGTAGGCGGCGTCGGCGAGGGCGACGACGGAGTCGCGGTCGCTGACGTCGACGGTGCGGGCGAGCACCTCGGCGCCCTCCGCCCGCAGTTCGTCGGCGGCCTTGCGCAGGGCGCCCTCCTCGACGTCGGCGAGGACCACCTTGAGGCCTTCGGCGGCGAAGCGGCGGGCCATGGCCAGGCCGATGCCGCTCGCGGCGCCGGTGACGACGGCCACCTGTCCGGTGTCGAGCCTCATGTCACGCACTCCCCTCGGGTGGTCCGTCGAAGGCCTGTTGCGGGTCGTCGTAGCGCTGGTGCAGGTAGGGCAGCAGGGCCTGGGCGCTGACCCGTTCGACGGCCCGGCCCCGCTGGTCGGTGGTCTTCTCGCCGATGGTGAGTTCCACGAGGCGGCGTACGGGCAGGTCGGCGACGGGGTCGTACATCGACTCGCGGAGGATCACGTCACCGGTGAGGTGCTCCAGCCTGCGGACCTTCTCGTTGCGCGTGCAGTGCACGAGGACCGGGTCGTCCTCGAAGCCGGAGCCGTCGACGGCCGGCAGGAACTTGAAGTAGAAGTCCGTCTTCCGGGTGGGTTCGGGCAGCGGCAGCGCCCGGTCCACCGCCCCGCGGACCTCCACGAAGGCGATGCCGTGCCGGGCGAGGGCGGCCCGGACGACCAGCCCCTCGCGCTCCACGGTGACCTCGCCGAGCTTCTTCGGCTCGCCGAAGACCTCGCGGCCGCCGGTCAGGGCGCGCTCGTGGGTCATCGGCATGACGAGGGGGTACCAGCCCTCGACGCCGCCGTGCCGGGCGGAGACGGCCACCGAGCCGGCACCCAGCGGGTAGCCGGGGAGGTCGACCTTGCTGATGTTGGCCCGGACGAGCGGCCGTTCGGCGGGCTTGAGCGGCGGCGGCAGGACGGCCGCCACCACGTCCGGGTCGGTCTCCCAGACGGCCACGACTCCGGTGGACCAGATGTCGGGGAGGTTCGAGCTCTTCTCGCGCGCCGCGGCGGTCTCCGCCTCGGTGCGCGCTCCGTACCGTACGCGTGCCATGTTCCGCACCACCCTTCTGGGGGTCCCCCCGGACGGAGTCCGGGGGAGGGGTTCTGTAACACAGTTACACCGCCGCCGATGAAGGGTAAAGAGGGCCGCACGCACCAAAACTGACGGTGCGTCGGATCAGCCGACCCCGGGAGGACGCCGATGGCGAGGAGCCCGCTCACCCGCGAGGCGGTACTGGCGGCCGCGGCGGCGCTGGTCAGGCGGCACGGCCCGGCCGCCCTCACCATGCGCAAGCTGGCCGCCGAGCTCGGCACGGCGGTCACCTCCATCTACTGGCACGTGGGCAACCGCGAGCAGCTCCTGGACGCCCTCGTCGAGCGGACCGTCCGGGACATGGGCGCCGTCCGGCCCGCCGGCCGCACCCCCGTCGAGCGCATCGTCTCCGTCGCCGCCACCATGCGCCGCGAACTGCGCGAGCGGCCGCACCTGATCGCGATGGTCCACGAACGCGGGCTGACCGACCGGATGTTCCTGCCGGCCCAGCGGGCGCTGGTCGCCGAGGTCCGGGCGGCGGGACTGAGCGGGGCCCGCGCGGCCGACGCGGTGCGCGCCGTCCAGTTCCAGGTGGTGGGCTTCGTCCTGCTGGAGCGCAACCGCGAGCGCTCCCCCGTCCAGTCCCCCGGCGAGGGCGAGCTGTGGGAGCCGGCGGCCGCCCCCGACGACCCGGACCTGGCCCGCGCCCTGGCCCGCCCGGCGGACCCGGAACGGCTCTTCGCGCTGTCGGTGCGGGCCCTGACGGAAGCCCTGCTGGCGGGCGGGTGATCCGCCGGCGGATCGGAACTGTCGGTGAGGGCCCGTATCCTCTATGACCATGCTCGACGACCGTACGACCGCAGACACGACGTGGCCGACCGCGTACCCCCGGGGGTACGCGGTCGTCGACGTGGAGACGACCGGGCTCGCTCGCGACGACCGGATAGTCTCCGCGGCCGTCTACCGGCTCGACGCTCGGGGCGACGTCGAGGACCACTGGTACACCCTGGTCAACCCGCGCCGGGATCCCGGGCCTGTCTGGATCCACGGGCTGACCAGCGAGATGCTCGCGGACGCGCCCCTCTTCGAGGACATCGCCGGGGAGTTCGCCGAGCGGCTCGCCGACCGGGTCCTCGTCGCGCACAACGCCATCTTCGACTGGCAGATGATCGCCAGGGAGTACGCGCGGGCCTCGTCGGCGGCGCCGGTGCGCCAGCGGCTGTGCACCATCGCCCTGTCGAAGGAGCTGGACCTGCCGCTGCCCAACCACAAGCTGGAGTCCCTCGCCGCCCACTACGGGGTGGTCCAGCAGCGCGCCCACCACGCGCTCGACGACGCCCGGGTGCTGGCGGAGGCCTTCCGTCCGTCGCTGCACGCGGCCGCGCGGGACGGCGTACGGCTGCCCCTGCTGGAGTGCCGCCCGCTGACGGAGTGGTCGGACTCCCCCGCCCGCCCCCGGGTCGGCTACCAGGCCTCGTACGGGGGCGGGGGCAGCTGGCGCGCCTCGCGGAAGCTGACGCCCTCCCCGTACCCGAACCCGGGGCGGTTCGAGGACGGCAGGCCGCTGAAGCAGGGCATGCGGGTCGCCTTCTCGGGTGACACCTCGGTGGACCGGGAGCTGCTGGAGGACCGGGCCGTGGAGGCCGGGCTGCACGTGGCGTCGAGTGTGTCGCGGCTCACCAGCCTGCTCGTGACCAACGACCCCGACTCCTCGACCTCCAAGACGGTCAAGGCCAAGGCCTTCGGCACCCCCGTGGTGGACGAGGCGGCCTTCACGCAGCTGCTGCGGGACGTGGCGCCCGCCGGGGAGTAGCGGCCCGGGCGTTGCTCCGGGCGGGTGCAGGCGCGGCGACTCACCCCGGTGGATCTTGTTCCGGTCCGCCGGCCCGCGAAGCATGCGGCGCATGGCACGTTGTGAGGTCTGCGGAAACGATTACGGCATGTCCTTCGAGGTTCATGCGCAGGGCCAGGTTCACGTCTTCGACTGCTTCTCCTGCGCCATCCACCGCATGGCGCCGATCTGCGAGCACTGCCGGGTGCAGATCATCGGGCAGGGCGTGGAGGTCGAGGGGCAGTGGTTCTGCGGCGGGCACTGCGCCCGCGCGGAGGGGAAGGTGGGCATCGTCGACCGCGTCTGACCCGTCCGCTTTCCTCCCCCTCCACCCCGGAAGGCCACCCGGCCTCCGGGGTCTTTCCCCCGGCGGGTACCGTCATGGGCGTGTACCGCTTCTTGCTGACCCGGCAGTGGGTGTGCCTCACCCTCATCGCCCTCGTCCTCATCCCCGTGATGATCAAGCTGGGGTTCTGGCAGTACCACCGCCATGAGCACCGGGTCGCCCAGAACGAGCTGATCGCGAAGAACCTGTCCGCGAAGCCCGTGCCGGTGACCGAGGTCACCTCCCCCGGCCACACCGTCCCGCGGTCCGACTACTGGCGCGCCGTCACGGCCACCGGTACGTACGACTCCGCGCACGAGGTCGTCGTGCGGATGCGCACCTCGAACGACGACAAGGTCGGCTTCCAGGTCCTGACCCCGCTGGTGCTGGGTGACGGCCGCGTGGTGCTGGTCAACCGGGGCTGGGTGCCCGGCGGGGACGACCCGACCGCCTACCCGCCGGTGCCGGCCGCGCCCTCGGGCGAGGTGACGGTCGCCGGACGGCTCAAGGCCGACGAGACCAGCGGCGGCAGCGGCATCAAGGACCGCAAGGGCCTGCCCGACCGGCAGGTGATGCTGGTCAACAGCGAGCAGCAGTCCGCCTACCTGGGCAAGCCGGTCCTCGGCGGCTACCTCGAACTGACCTCCCCGCTGCCGCCCGGCGGCGCGCCCGAGGCGGTGGCGGAGCCCGACCACGACTCGATCGGCCCGCACATGGCGTACGCCGTGCAGTGGTGGCTGTTCGCGGCGGCGGTGCCGGTGGGCTGGCTGGTGCTGGTGCGCCGGGAGCGGCGCGACCTCGATGCGGAGGCCGCGAAGGCGGCCGCCGTGGAGCCGGAGCCCGCTTCGGCGTAGGTTGGCCCGCATGGATCTTGGACTGAAGGACCGTGTCTACATCGTCACCGGCGCCACCCGGGGCCTGGGCTTCGCCTCCGCGCGCGAGCTGACCGCCGAGGGCGCGAAGGTGGTGCTGACCGGACGGGACGAGAAGCGGGCGGCGGCCGCGGCGGCCGAGCTGGGGCCGGACGCGGTGGGCCTGGCGGCGGACAACGCCGACGCGGGCTCCGCCGTACGGCTGGTGACGGAGGCCAAGGAGCGCTTCGGGCGGCTCGACGGCATCCTCATCAGCGTCGGCGGACCGGCGCCGGGCGGTGCGGCGGACAACACCGACGAACAGTGGACGGCGGCGTTCGATTCGGTGTTCCTGGGCGCGGTGCGGCTGGCCCGGGCGGCGGCGGAGGAGCTGGGCGAGGGCGGGGTCATCGGCTTCGTCCTGTCGGGCTCGGTGCACGAGCCGATCCCCGGCCTGACCATCTCCAACGGCCTGCGGCCGGGGCTGGCGGGCTTCGCGAAGTCCCTGTCGGTGGAGCTGGGGCCGCGCGGGATCCGCGTGATCGGGCTGCTGCCGGCGCGGATCGACACGGACCGGGTGCGGGAGCTGGACTCGCTGTCCGGCGACGCGGTGGCCGCGCGGGCGTCGCACGAGGCCCGGATCCCGCTGCGGCGGTACGGGACGCCGGAGGAGTTCGGCCGCACGGCGGCGTTCTTCCTCTCGCCGGCGGCGTCGTACCTCACGGGCGTCATGCTCCCGGTCGACGGCGGCTTCCGGCACGGCTTCTAGCCGGGCGCCGCGGGTGCGGGTGCGGCGCCGTTCCCGGGGGCTCCGCCCCCGGACCCCCGTGCCTCAAACGCCGGCGGGACTGGATTCTGCCGCTGCGCGGCAATTCCAGCCCGCGCGGCGTTTGAGCGCACCGGGTGGGCAGGGGAACTACTCCGAGAGCCCCGCCAGGTCGCGCAGGCGGCGCGCCTGGGCCGCGCGTTCGGCCGAGCGCTGGTCGTCGTACGTGCGCCCCGGCGCCCCCCGCAGCAGCGCCTTCGTCTCGATGACGGCGTCCCGCGGCGGAGCCAGCAGCGCGGTGGTGAGGTCCTGGACCGCGGCCTCCAGTTCGGCGGCCGGGACCACGAGGTTCGCCAGGCCCACCCGCTCGGCCTCCTCGGCGTGCACGAACCGCCCCGTCGCGCAGATTTCGAGCGCGCGGGCGTAGCCGACCAGGGCGGTCAGCGGCTGGGTGCCGGCCAGGTCGGGGACCAGCCCGAGGCTGGTCTCGCGCATGGCGAACTGCACGTCGTCCGCGACGACCCTCAGGTCGCACGCGAGCGCGAGCTGGAAGCCGGCGCCGATGGCGTGCCCCTGCACGGCGGCGATGGAGACGATGTCATTGCGCCGCCACCAGGTGAAAGCCTCCTGGTACTCGGCGATGGTGGAGTCGAGCAGTTCGTCGGAACCGCGCGCCAGATCGAGGAAGGACGGCTCGCCCTCGAAACCCTCGGGGGTGAACGCCTGACGGTCGAGCCCGGCGGAGAAGGACTTGCCCTCGCCGCGCAGCACGACCACCCGGACCGTGCCGGGCAGCGACCTTCCGGCCTCCGCCAACGCCCGCCAGAGCGCGGGGGATTGAGCGTTTCGCTTGGCCGGATTGGTCAGCGTCACCGTGGCGACCGTGTCGTCGATGGTGAGCCGTACGCCATCCTTGTCGAGCAGAGCCATCTGGTGCCTCCGGTGTGCAGTCATGGCCGGACTCCCGGCCTAAGTGACTGCACAGTAACCACCCGGTCGGCCATGGAGCCGACCGGGGGTCACCGAAAGAACCATGCGGAACCATGCGTGGAACGGAACGGAGCTGTCGGACGGTCCTCGGCACCGGCCCCGGCCTGTCGGCCAGGGTCAGGCCGCGGCCGCCTTCTTTCCGCGCGTCGCGCCACCGCGACCACGCAGCGTGACTCCGGACTCGCTGAGCATCCGGTGGACGAATCCGTAGGACCGGCCGGTCTCTTCGGCCAGCGCCCGGATACTCGCACCGGAGTCGTACTTCTTCTTCAGGTCTGCCGCGAGCTTGTCGCGCGCGGCGCCGGTCACCCGGCTGCCCTTCTTCAGAGTCTCGGCCACCCGTGCCTCCTCGTGGGAAGTGCGCTCTGTGCTTCTCATGATCACCCCTCCCCGGCTTCCTGGCCACCCATTCAGCAAGGTCGGTACGGCGGCATTTCTCAGCCCGTGGACGCGCGAGCAGAACGGAATCTTCTCTTCCGCTGCATGACCTCCGTCACATTCCTCCGCCGCCGGAGGGAATCGGCAGGTCAGGGGCGCGGCGCGGAAAACAGCCGACCCCGGTCACGCATCCGGGAGGATGCGGCCGGGGTCGTTGTACAGAGCGCGACGGTACGAGACGGTCTCACTCAGATGATGGATCACGTCTGCGCCGAATGATCCATACGGGACTGGATCAACCCGGCGGGAGGGGATCAGGCGAGGGCGACCAGGTCACGGTAGTCCGGGCCCCACAGGTCCTCGACGCCGTCCGGGAGCAGGATGATCCGCTCCGGCTCCAGGGCCTCCACCGCGCCCTCGTCGTGGGTGACGAGGATGACGGCGCCCTTGTAGGTGCGCAGCGCGCCGAGGATCTCCTCGCGGCTGGCCGGGTCGAGGTTGTTGGTGGGCTCGTCGAGGAGCAGCACGTTCGCCGAGGAGACGACCAGGGTGGCCAGGGCCAGACGGGTCTTCTCACCGCCGGAGAGCACGCCCGCGGGCTTGTCCACGTCGTCGCCGGAGAACAGGAAGGAGCCGAGCGTCTTGCGCACCTCGACCAGGTCCAGGTCGGGGGCGGAGGAGCGCATGTTCTCCAGGACCGTGCGCTCCGGGTCGAGCGTCTCGTGCTCCTGGGCGTAGTAGCCGAGCTTGAGGCCGTGACCGGGGACGACCGTGCCGGTGTCGGGCTTCTCGGTGCCCGACAGCAGGCGCAGCAGCGTGGTCTTGCCGGCGCCGTTGAGGCCGAGGATGACCACGCGGGAGCCCTTGTCGATGGCCAGGTCGACGTCGGTGAAGATCTCCAGGGAGCCGTACGACTTCGACAGGCCCTCGGCGGTGAGCGGGGTCTTGCCGCAGGGCGCCGGGTCCGGGAAGCGGAGCTTGGCGACCTTGTCGGAGACGCGGACCGCCTCCAGGCCGGAGAGCAGGCGCTCGGCGCGCTTGGCCATGTTCTGGGCGGCGACGGTCTTGGTCGCCTTGGCGCGCATCTTGTCGGCCTGCGAGTTCAGGGCCGCGGCCTTCTTCTCGGCGTTCTGGCGCTCGCGCTTGCGGCGCTTCTCGTCGGCCTCGCGCTGCTGCTGGTAGAGCTTCCAGCCCATGTTGTAGATGTCGATGACCGAGCGGTTGGCGTCGAGGTAGAAGACCTTGTTGACCACGGTCTCGACCAGGTCGACGTCGTGGGAGATCACGACGAAGCCGCCGCGGTAGGTCTTCAGGTAGTCGCGCAGCCAGATGATCGAGTCGGCGTCGAGGTGGTTCGTGGGCTCGTCGAGGAGCAGGGTGTCGGCGTCCGAGAAGAGGATGCGGGCGAGCTCGACGCGGCGGCGCTGACCGCCGGAGAGGGTGTGCAGCGGCTGGCCGAGGACCCGGTCGGGGAGGCTGAGGGCGGCCGAGATGGTCGCGGCCTCGGACTCGGCGGCGTACCCGCCCTTGGTGAGGAACTCGGTCTCCTGGCGCTCGTACTGCTTGAGCGCCTTCTCGCGGGTGCCCCCGGAGCCGGTGGCGATGCGCTCCTCGTTCATCCGCATCTTCTTGATCAGGACGTCGAGGCCGCGGGCGGAGAGGATCCGGTCGCGGGCCAGGACGTCGAGGTCGCCGGTGCGGGGGTCCTGCGGGAGGTAGCCGACCTCGCCCGAGCGGGTGATGCTGCCGGCGGCGGGCTGGCCCTCGCCGGCGAGGCACTTGGTGAGGGTGGTCTTGCCTGCTCCGTTGCGGCCGACGAGGCCGATGCGGTCGCCCTTGGCGATGCGGAAGGAAGCGGACTCGATGAGGACGCGGGCGCCGGCGCGCAGCTCGACGCCGGTGGCGGTGATCACGGAAATACTCCAGAGCGGTATGGACGGCGGCAGAGGGGGGCGGGACGCGCGTTCTTCGACGCCGCTAATCCGCGAGGAGATTTGCCATGGAGCCATTCTAACGGGGGTGCGCAACCACTTTTCGGTGCCCGGCCCTCACCCGTTCGGCCCAGGGGCCACGCCGGGCGGGCGGGGCACGTATCAGGATGAAGGGGTTGGCCACGCGTGGAGGGCGGTGCGCATGCAGTTCGACGACGACGCGGATCTGGACACGTCCGAGGTCAAGGACGTACGGAACAGCCGCATCCCGGGCGGGCGGGCCACCATCGGAGGCGGGGTCGTCGGGCTGATCGCCCTGGTCCTGGGCCTGCTCTTCGGGGTGGGGCCGGACCAGCTGGGGCTGTCCGACGGGAATCCGCAGCCGGCCTCGACGACCTCCTCGGTCGCCCAGGTGCAGCAGAGCTGCAAGAAGGGCAGTGACGCGAACGCCCGGGAGGACTGCCGGCTGGTCGCCGTGGTGAACAGCACACAGGACTTCTGGAGGCAGGAGTTCCAGCGGCGCGGCGGGAAGTACACCCCGGCGTCGACGGTCTTCTTCTCCGGCCAGGTGAACACCGCCTGCGGGGCGGCCAGCAAGGCGGTCGGGCCCTTCTACTGCCCCGCCGACCGGCAGGTCTACCTGGACCTGGGCTTCTTCGACGACCTGCGGACCAAGTTCGGGGCCACCGGCGGCCCCTTCGCGCAGGCGTACGTGATCGCGCACGAGTACGGGCACCACATCCAGAACCTGACGGGGACGCTGGCGCGGGCCCAGAACGGCCAGACGGGCGCGAACAGCAACGCGGTGAAGGTCGAGCTCCAGGCCGACTGCTACGCGGGGGTGTGGGCGCACAACGCGACGAGGACCCCGGACAAGTCGACGGGACGGCCGCTGATCACCAACCTCACCGACGCGGACATCCGGGACGGGCTGGACGCGGCGGCGGCGGTGGGCGACGACCGGATCCAGGAGAAGTTCCAGGGGCGGGTGACCCCCGAGTCCTGGACGCACGGTTCGGCGGAGCAGCGCCAGCAGTGGTTCTACCAGGGCTACCGCACGGGCGACATGGCCCAGTGCAACACCTTCCGCTGAGTGTCAGTGGCGCCTGCCATGCTGTGACGCGGGTCACTTTGGTGCCCGTCACGAGAGGGAGTGATCGTCATGGCAGGCGTTCCGTCCATCTACCCCGCGCTGCTCTACCGCGACGCGAAGGCAGCGATCCAGCAGCTCACCGAGGCGTTCGGGTTCACCCAGGTCGCGGTCTACGAGGGTGACGACGGCTCGGTGATGCACGCCGAGCTGGCGTACGGCAACGGCGCGGTGATGCTGGGGAGCAAGGGGCGCGGCGGGGTCTTCGACAAGGTCATGGAGGCGGCCGGCCCGGCCGGGGTCTACATCGTGGTCGACGACGTGGACGCCCATCACCGGCGGGCGGCCGAGCACGGCGTGGAGATCCTCATGGAGCCCACCGACCAGGACTACGGCTCGCGGGACTACATGGCCCGGGACGCCGAGGGCAACGTCTGGAGCTTCGGCACGTACGCCCCGCAGCTCTGACGGGGCCCCGCGCCCCGTGAGGGGCGCGGGGAACCGCGCGACCGGCCACGGACGGCCCGCGGGCCGCCACCGGCAGGGCCGCCCACGGCGCGGGGTCGGGTAAAGGCCCGGCCAGGGCTCACGCGCCGCCGGTGTGGACCTGGAAAGCGGCCCGCCGGACCGCCTTGGCCAGGGCGGGGTCGGGGTGGGCGGCGGCCAGCGCGACCAGGACCTGGACGGTGCGCGGGTGCCCGACGGCGCGGACCTCGTCGAGCAGCCGGGGCACCGTGGTGCGGACCGCGGAGTCGAGGTGGCGGGCGAGCAGGTCGGCCTCGCCGTGGTCGGCGATGGCCGCGGCCGTGTCCACCCAGAGCCAGGTGGACTCCTCGGGCGTGAGGACGTCCTGGGC
This sequence comes from Streptomyces sp. NPDC089915, assembly GCF_040684675.1. Taxonomy (NCBI): domain Bacteria; kingdom Bacillati; phylum Actinomycetota; class Actinomycetes; order Kitasatosporales; family Streptomycetaceae; genus Streptomyces; species Streptomyces sp. NPDC089915. The sequence continues at coordinate 54,587 of NZ_JBFBGN010000031.1, forward strand.
CTCGTCCGGGTCCACCCCGTCGTGCTCGGCGAGCCAGAGCAGGGCGTAGGGGCGCAGGGCCGGTTCCCGTACGGCCGCGCGCACCTCGGGCTCGGCGGGGGCGCCGACCACGCGCAGGGCCTCGAAGGCGAGGCCCCGCAGCAGGGCGTCCTCGCCCCGGGCGGCGTGCAGCAGCTCGCTGACGGCGTGGCCGACGGGCCGGGCGGCGAGCCAGGCCCGGTACTCGGCGCGGGCCGGTCCGGGGGTGAGCCGGGCGCAGCCGTGCAGCATGGCGGCGGCGGACTGCTCGATGTTCCCGGCCGGGCTCTGGGCGGCGACGCAGATCTGCTCCAGCTTGACCCAGACGGCCCAGCTGCCGAGCGGGGTCAGGGTGGCCCGCGCGGGGCCGAGGGTGACGGCGTCGACGGCGGCGAGTCCGCCCAGCGCCCAGCGCAGCAGCCGGGCGAGCGGGAGGGGGCGCGGTTCCGCGGCGGAGCCCTGGGCGGGTTCCGCTTCGTAGGGGACCTCGCAGCGCTCGTCGCGCAGTTCGGTGACCCGCTGCCCGAGGAGGTCCAGCAGGTCCGGCACGGTCACCGGGCCGGCCGACAGCTGGAGCAGGGACAGCAGCTGGGGCATCGCCTCGACGACCTCGGCGACGGCCGAGGGGGTGATGTCGGCGGGGGCCGGGTGGACGAGGGACCAGGCGTCGAAGAGGGCGACCCAGCCGCGCAGCACGGCGGTGTCGTCCCGGTCCCAGGCCCTCAGCCGCCAGCCGGGGCGGGCCTGGCCGCCGTGGACCTCGACGAGGCCGGAGAGCCGGGCGCGGTCCCAGCCGACCCGGATCTGGCCGTGCGTCAGGCCCAGCTCCGCCGAGGCCTTTTCGACGTCGACGGCGGGCAGGGCGCCGGCCGGTGCGGGGCGGCCGCCGCCGCCCGCGCCGAGGTTCAGCTCGGCCCAGCGGGCCAGCCGTACCGCGTCGGCCAGGGAGGCGCGGGCGCGGTTCGCCAGGTCCGCCGTGGCGGGGGTGCCCGCCGGGGGCCGGGGAGCCGGCCGGGTTCGCCGGTCGGTCACCGCCTTGCGCGCCGTGGCGACGGAGCGCGGGGAGACGAGTCGGAGTCTGGAGTCGCGAGCCAACTGCTCATCAGGCTTTCGGGACGTCACGGAAGCAGTCTCGCCCGTCACTGGCCGAAAGCCCAAACGGAACGGGTCATTTCCACAGGTCACGGGGTGGAGGAACCGGGACAGACCACCCACTGTGTCCCGTCCGCCACACCGCCTTCACTCCAGCGCCACAAGACGACTCCCGGAACCCCTTTTCCGTGAAGCCCCGCCGGCCCCTCCCGATTCACCCGGACGGCTTACATGAGCGAGGTCAGGAACCGCCGCAGGGCCTCCTCGTAGCGGGCCGGGTCGGCGTTCCACATCGCCCCGTGCGCGGCGTCCCGGACGGTGTGCAGGGTGACCAGGTCGGGCCGGGCGGCGGCGAGCCTGCGGGAGGGTTCCCAGGGGGCCAGGGTGTCGTCGGGGCCGTGGAAGAGGAGGACGGGGACTCGGAGCCCGCCGGGGTCCGCGAACGGCGCCCGGTGGTCCGCGCGCAGCCCGGCGCGGCCCTCGGCGGCCCGGACGGCGAAGGGGAGCAGCGGGGCCGGCGTGCGGCGGGCGGCGGCGAGGCCCCGCAGGGTGGTGTGCCAGTCGAGGACGGGCGAGTCGAGGACCAGGCCGCAGATCCGGCCGGCCAGGGCGGAGCGCTCGGCGGCGCGCACGGCCATGGCGGCTCCGGTGGACCAGCCGTGCAGGACGATGCGCCGGGCCCCGTAGCGCAGGGCGTAGCGGATGGCCGCGTCCAGGTCGCGCCACTCGGACTCGCCGAGGTGGCCGAGGCCGTCCGGGGAGGCGGGGGCGCCGAGGTCGCCCCGGTAGGCCAGGGAGAGCACCGGGAGCCGGAGGCGGTTCAGGAAGGGCATGACGACCATCGGGTGCTCCCGGCCGGCGCCGAGGCCGTGGACGGTGATCACCCAGGTCTGCCGGCCCCCGGGGACGAACCAGGCGGGGAGCGGGCCGAGCTCCCCGGGGACGTCCACGTCGGCGTGGTCCAGGCCGAGGGCGGTGCGCGGGTTGCCCGCGTACACCTGCGGGGTGAGGGTGACGCGGGTGCCGGGTTCGAGGGTGCCGTGGCTGACGCGCAGGAGGCGGCGTACGACGGTGGCCGGGTCGTGCGGGACGCCCTCGACGACGGGGCCGACGGCGGCGTGCACCCCGGGCGCGGTCAGCCCGTGGACGCCGGGGCGCAGGGAGGCCAGCGAACGGGTGAGGACGATCCGGCCGCCTTCGGCGGAGTGGACGCTCAGCCGGGGTCCGCCGGGCAGGGGGCGGCCGGGTTCGGGCCGCAGGGCGGCGTCGGCGGCGTACCGGCCGGCCAGGGCCGCGGCCGCTCCGGCACCGATCAGGGTCGTGGTGACGGCCGCGGCCGTCGCAGTGGCGGTACGCACCGCTCCAGTGTCGGGGCGAGGGGGCGGGGCGGCCACCGGAGGGCTCCGCCGGATCCCGACCGGCGGCCGACCGGAGTCCGAGCGGAGTCCGAGCGGCGGGGCCGCGGACCGGGGGCCGGACGGGGCCGAGTGATCTAGCTCTCTTTCACCGCCGCCGAGGGGTCCGTGAACGGGCCCCGGAGCCCTGCCGGGAGGTTCCGTTTACCCGTCCCTGACGTGCATGAATGCCGATAACTACGAAAGAATCGGGACGAAGGGCCTGATGGGAGGCCCATCGGGGACACCACCCCGCCCCAGCCAGTTCATCTTCCGTTCACCCAGGTTGCCTACGGTCGCCGAGCCACTGACGCCAAACAGAAGCCTGGGTAAATGGAGCACATAACGCTTCTCCTCGGGATCGTGATCATCACCGCTCTCGTGTTCGACTTCACGAACGGTTTCCACGACACAGCCAACGCGATGGCCACCACCATCTCGACCGGCGCCCTCAAGCCCAAGACGGCGGTGGCCATGTCCGCCGTGCTCAACCTCGTCGGCGCGTTCATGTCCGTGGAGGTCGCCAAGACGATCTCCAAGGGCCTCGTCAACGAAGAGGGCATCCAGCCCGAAGTGATCTTCGCCGCGCTCGTCGGCGCGATCCTCTGGAACCTGGTCACCTGGCTCGTCGGACTGCCCTCCAGCTCCTCGCACGCCCTGATGGGCGGCCTGATCGGCGCCGCGGTCGCCTCGGCCGGCCTCGGCGCGGTCAACGGCAGCGTCGTCGTCACCAAGGTCCTCATCCCGGCGGTGGCCGCCCCGATCGTGGCCGGTGTGGCCGCGATGCTGGCGACCAAGGTCACCTACCGGCTGAACGGCAAGATCGGGCAGAAGACCTCGGCCAAGGGCTACAAGGCGGGTCAGATCGCCTCCGCCGGTCTCGTCTCCCTCGCGCACGGCACCAACGACGCGCAGAAGACGATGGGCATCATCACCCTGGCCCTGGTCGCCGGCGGCGCCCTCGCCCCCGGCTCCAACCCCCCGGTCTGGGTCATCGTCTCCGCCGGCATGGCGATCGCGATGGGCACCTACCTGGGCGGCTGGCGCATCATCCGCACCATGGGCAGCGGCCTGACCGACCTGCACCCGCAGCAGGGCTTCGCCGCCCAGACCTCGGCCGCGAGCGTCATCCTGGCCTCCTCCAACCTCGGCTTCTCCCTCTCCACCACCCACGCCTGCTCCGGCGCGGTGATGGGCGCGGGCCTGGGCCGCAAGGGCGGTGTGGTCCGCTGGTCCACCGCCACCCGCATGTTCGTCGCGTGGGGCCTGACCCTGCCGGCCGCCGCCCTCGTCTCCGCGGGCGCCGAGCTGGTCATGCGCACCGGTGACGTCGGCGTCACCGCCGTCGCGCTCTTCCTGGTCGCCTCCTGCGTGGCCATCTGGCTGATCTCGCGCCGCCAGGTCGTCGACCACACCAACGTCAACGAGGCCGCCGCCGACGAGGCCGAGCAGCCCGGCGTGGTCACCACCGCCATCGCGGCCGTCGCCGTCCCCCCGGCCGCCGGCACCACCGCCGCGGTGACCGACGAGGACCTCAAGGCCACCATCCCGGCCGCCACGGCGAACCCGGCGACCCCGACGGCTCCGGCCGCCGCGGTCTGATCCCGAGAACGACAGAGGAATCGGCAGTATGAAGATCGACTGGGCAGCACTCGGCTCCGTCTTCGGGGTCAGCCTCTCCGCGACCGTCGCCCTCGTGGCCCTGTTCAGCCTGGGCCTGGTGGGCCTCTCCAAGCACGAGACCGCCACCGAGCAGGGCGGCACCGCCGCCCTGGCCCGCACCGGCGCCTACGCCTGCTTCGCGCTCTGCGCCGCGGCCGTGGCCTACGCCATCTACCTGATCGTCAGCTGAGACCCACCCCGTCTCCGCGCGGCGGCACCGCGTACGAAGGCTCCCCCCGGGAATCCCCGGGGGGAGCTTTCGCGTACCCGGAGCCCCCGGCCGCCCCCTGGTCGCCCCCCGTCCCACCGCAGGTCAACGGTAAGTTGACGGGCGTTCGCGGGGCGTGGTGGACTGCCCGAGCCAATACGGCGGCATGGAGAGGAAGTCCGGTGCGAATCCGGCGCGGTCCCGCCACTGTCACCGGGGAGCGCACGCCGCGCGTGCGCCCCGGGAGCCAGGAACTCTCGCCGCCGGACACGTCGAACCAGGGCGCGGACCCTGAGTGAGGACATACCTGCCACCATGCGTGCCGACCGCGTCTTCGCGTACGGCGTCACGGCGGGCCTGATCGGCGACCGGATCCTCGGGGATCCTCGCCGGGGGCACCCCGTCGCCGCCTTCGGACGAGCCGCCGCCGCCGTGGAGCGCGCCCTGTGGCGCGACGACCGCGCCCGGGGCGTCCTGCACACCCTCGTATGCGCCGGCGGGGCCGCCGCCGTCGGAGCGCTGGGCGCGCGCGCCGTGCGCTCCCGGCCCGCGGCCGCCCGGATCGCCCTGACCGCCGCGGCCACCTGGGCCGTCGTCGGCGGCACCAGCCTCGGCCGGGAGGCCCGCGCCATCGGCGGGGCACTGGCCGCCGGGGACGCCGAGGTGGCCCGGGAGCGGCTCCCCCACCTGTGCGGGCGCGACCCCCAGGCGCTGGACGAACAGCAGATGGCCCGGGCCGTCGTGGAGTCCGTCGCGGAGAACACCTCCGACGCCGTGGTCGGGGCCCTGGTGTGGGGGGCCGTCGCCGGGGTGCCCGGGCTGCTCGCCTTCCGCGCCGTGAACACCCTGGACGCGATGGTCGGCCACAAGTCGCCCCGCCACCTGCGCTACGGCTGGGCCTCCGCCCGGCTCGACGACCTCGCCGGCTGGCCCGGGGCCCGGCTGACGGCCCTCGCCGCCGTGGCCGCCGGCCCCGACCGGCGGGGCGCCGTACGGGCCTGGCGCGCCGACGCCGCCGCCCACCCCAGCCCCAACGCCGGCCCCGTCGAGGCCTCCTTCGCCGGGGCGCTCGGCGTCCGGCTGGGCGGGACCCTGTCCTACGCGGGACGGGTCGAGCACCGGGCCGTGCTCAACGGGGAGCGGGGGCGGCCGGTGGAGGTCGCGGACATCGAACGGGCGGTAGGGCTGTCGCGGCGGGTGACCTGGCTGGCGCTGGGCGCCTGCGTGGCGGTCCGGTGCGCCGTGACGGCGGCGACGGCGAAGAGGAAGAGGGACCGGGCATGAGCGGCACGAGGCGCGGCGGCGGACTGCTGGTCGCGGGTACCACCTCCGACGCGGGCAAGAGCGTGGTCACGGCGGGCATCTGCCGCTGGCTGGCCCGCCAGGGGGTGAAGGTGGCGCCGTTCAAGGCGCAGAACATGTCGCTGAACTCGTTCGTGACCCGGGAGGGCGCCGAGATCGGCCGCGCCCAGGCGATGCAGGCCCAGGCCGCCCGGGTGGAGCCGACGGCGCTGATGAACCCGGTCCTGCTCAAGCCGGGCGGCGACCGCAGCAGCCAGGTGGTGCTGCTGGGCAAGCCGGTGGGCGAGATGAGCGCCCGCGGCTACCACGGCGGCCGCCAGGAGCAGCTGCTCGGCATCGTCACGGACTGCCTGGAGCAGCTGCGGGGCACGTATGACGCCGTGATCTGCGAGGGGGCGGGCAGTCCGGCCGAGATCAACCTGCGCCGGACCGACATCGTGAACATGGGCATCGCGCGGGCCGCGCGGTTCCCGGTGGTCGTCGTCGGCGACATCGACCGGGGCGGGGTCTTCGCCTCCTTCTTCGGGACGACGGCGCTGCTGTCGCCCGAGGACCAGTCGCTGATCGCCGGCTACCTGGTCAACAAGTTCCGCGGTGACGTGTCCCTGCTGGAGCCGGGCATGGAGATGCTGCGGTCCCTCACCGGGCGGGCGACGTACGGGGTGCTGCCGTTCCAGCACGGGCTGGGCATCGACGAGGAGGACGGGCTGCGGGTCTCCCTGCGGGGCGCGGTCCGCGAGTCCGTGGTGGCCCCGCCGGTCGGGGAGGACGTGCTGCGGGTCGCGGTGTGCGCGGTGCCGCTGATGTCGAACTTCACCGACGTCGACGCGCTCGCGGCCGAACCGGGCGTGGTCGTGCGGTTCGTGGACCGGGCCGAGGAACTGGCCGACGCGGACCTGGTCGTCGTCCCCGGTACGCGCGGCACGGTGAAGGCCCTGCGCTGGCTGCGGGAGCGGGGGCTGGCCGACGCGCTGGCCCGGCGCGCCACCGAGGGGCGTCCGGTGCTGGGCATCTGCGGCGGCTTCCAGGCCCTCGGCGAGCACATCGAGGACGAGGTCGAGTCGAAGGCGGGCTCGGTGGCGGGGCTGGGTCTGCTGCCGGTGCGCGTGCGCTTCGCCGTCGAGAAGACCCTGGCGCGGCCGGCCGGTACGGCGCTGGGCGAGGAGGTCTCGGGCTACGAGATCCACCACGGGGTGGCCGAGGTGCTGGGCGGCGAGCCGTTCCTGGACGGGTGCCGGGTGGGATCGGTGTGGGGCACGCACTGGCACGGCTCGCTGGAGTCGGACGGCTTCCGCCGGGCGTTCCTCCGCGAGGTCGCGGCCGCCGCGGGGCGCCGCTTCGTGCCGGCGCCGGACACGTCGTTCGCCGCGCTGCGGGAGGAGCAGCTGGATCTGCTCGGTGACCTGATCGAGGAGCACGCGGACACGCGTGCGCTGCTTCAGCTGATCGAGGGCGGCGCCCCGGCGGGCCTCCCGTTCCTCCGCGAGGTCGCGGCCGCCGCGGGGCGCCGCTTCGTGCCGGCGCCGGACACGTCGTTCGCCGCGCTGCGGGAGGAGCAGCTGGATCTG